>CAZZYR010000027.1:0-12908 GCA_964658235.1 uncultured Acetobacteraceae bacterium
ATCAGCACGCCGAACGATCCGGACATCGACCATAAGGTGACGGACGATGAGATGGGCCGGGCCTTCAAGGCGGTGGTCCTGCGGTTCAAGCCTGACGTGATCCACTTCCACTGCATACAGCGCCTGACAACTTCTTTGTGCAGCGTGGCGACGGCCTGCGGCGTGCCGTATGTGATTACAGCGCACGATTCATGGTGGCTGTCCGACAAGCAGTTTGTGATTGATGAGTTCGGCCATTCGATTTTTTATCACGCCGCCGAGCCGCTTCGGGAACTTCAGTTGAATGGCGATGCCGCCTACAGGCGGATGATCACGAAGCGCAAGCAGTTGCAGGGCGCGTCCAAGATATTTGCTGTCTCGGCTCCGTTCGCGGAAATCTACACAGCGAATGGCGTCGAGCGCGTGGTGACCATTGAGAACGGGTCGCCACCTTTTGTTTCGCCAACGCGAAGTGTTTCGGCGGACGGGCGGGTACGCCTAGGGCATATCGGCGGCACGAGTTTCCACAAGGGATATAATCTGATCCTGGCGGTGTTGAGCGGCGGGGATTTCCCCAACCTGCATCATCTCCAGATCGATCATTCACTTGAGGCTGGGACGCAGCGGACGGACCGCTGGGGGACGACGGATGTGGTGATCAAGAGCACCGTGCCGCAGGCGGAGGTGGGCAATTTGTATGCCGATATCGATGTGCTGCTGGCGCCGTCCATCTGGCCGGAGAGCTATGGGCTGGTGGTGCGGGAGGCGCTTTCGGCCGGGTGCTGGGTGATTGCTTCGGACAGGGGCGCTATCGGCCATGACATTCCCGAAGGGGCGGGTTTTGTCATTGACGTGGGATCGCATGAACCGCTGCGGGAGGTGCTGCAACGGATCAACGATGATGCGTCGCGCTATACGCGGCCGCCGGAGGTGGCGATCGAATTACGGTCCGCACGGGAGCAGGCTTTGGAGTTGCTGAGGGAGTACAGGGCGTTTGGGAAACGTCCGGCAGATGCAGGTGATATGCCTAAGCCGGACACGGCTGCAGCGAAAACGCCGACTGCCAAGAAACCAGCGCGCCGGTCCTTACCTGCGGGCCACGCCCTTCAAAATTAGGTTCGACAAGGGATCTGGGACCTTAGGCCCCAGCAGGCTGGCGCCGCAGGCGCTGTTGGTCCGAGCCTGCGGCGCCAGCGGGGCAGTGCCCCCTGGCGTTTTGCTGTGCCTACGCGACGTCCGGCTGGTCTTGTTCGCCGAAGACGAGAGCGGGTTCGAGGGCTTCTTCCTCTTCTTCGGCCGCTTGGCCCACGGCTTCGCCGCGGGCTTGGCGTTCGGCTTCTTCGGTGGAGCGGGCGACGTTGGCGATGATGTCGATGGTGACCTCCGGGTGGAGGCTGACATGCACCTTGGAGAGGCCCAGGGTTTTGATGGGGTGGTTGAGGATGACCTGGCTGCGATTGATGGTGAGGCCAGCGGCGGCGCAGGCGTCCGCGATGTCACGGTTGCTGACGCTGCCGTAGAGGCCGCCGGATTCGCCGGCCTGGCGGATGATGGTGACCTTGAGGCCGCCGACGCGTTCGGCGAGGCGTTCGGCTTCTTCGCGGCGCTTGATGTTCAGCGCTTCGAGTTGGGCGCGCTGCTGCTCGAACTTCTCCAGGTTGGCTTTGTTGGCGCGGATGGCGCGTTTGCCGGGGAGGAGGAAGTTGCGGGCGTAGCCGGGCTTGACCTTCACGAGGTCACCCATCTGGCCGAGTTTTTCGACCCGCTGGAGGAGGATCAGTTCTACCTGTGCCATGATCTTGTCCCCTTAGGCGACGATGTAGGGGAGAAGAGCAAGGAAGCGGGCGCGCTTGATGGCCTGGGCCAGTTCGCGCTGCTTCTTGGCCGAGACCGCGGTGATGCGGCTTGGGACGATCTTGCCACGCTCGCTGAGGAAGCGGCTAAGGAGGCGGACGTCCTTGTAGTCGATCTTGGGCGCCGTGGGGCCGCTGAAGGGGCAGCTCTTGCGCCGGCGGAAGAACGGGCGGCGGGCGCCGACGGCGGCGCGGCGAGCGGCGACGTTGACTTCACCGGTATCTGCATTGTGGTCTGACATGGCGGCTTACTCCTCGCCTGGTTCGTTGAGATCGCGGGCGCGGAATTCCTCGCGGTCGTCGTAGCCGCGCTTGCGCCCGGATTCGAAGCGGCCGGCGGGTTTGGGTCCGCGGAAGCTGCGCTCCCGGTCATCCGATTTGCGGGCAAGGATTGCGGACGGGTTTTCGTCGATCTCATCCACGCGGATGGTCATGAAGCGGAGGATGTCCTCGTTCAGGCCAAGCTGGCGCTCGATCTCCTTGACGGAGGCCGGCGGGGCGTTGAGGCCCAGCAGCATGTAATGGCCCTTGCGGTTCTTCTTGATGCGGTAGGAGAGGGAGCGAAGGCCCCAGTATTCGCGCTTCGGCACGGAGCCGCCTTCGGCTTCGAGCTGGGTGGCGATCTGGTCGGCGACGGCTTCGACCTGTTGTTGCGTGACATCGTTCCGCGCAATGAGCACGGTTTCATAGAGTGGCATGTGTGGTCCCTATGGCTGGTGGCCCAGAAGCGGGCATAGCCCCAGTGTTGCCACACCGGAGCAGGGGAGCCGGCTTAAAGCAGGGTTTTGCGCTGCCAGCAAGTCGCGGCTTCAATTGATAAAAGTTTTTGCTCCTTTTTTCAAAAAGAAGCGCTTCCTTCCCTTCAGATTGACAGCACAAAAACCGAGGGCGATACGCCCGCTAAGTTTAACAACAGGCGTTTGCATGACTGTCACTGCGTTCATCTTCCCAGGCCAGGGCAGCCAAGCGGTTGGCATGGGGCGCGACCTGGCTGCTGCGTTTGCAGCGGCGCGTGAGGTGTTCGGGGAAGTGGACGAGGTTCTGGGGCAGCGGCTGTCCAAGCTGATGTTTGAGGGGCCGGCGGAGGAGCTGACGCTGACGGAGAATGCGCAGCCGGCGCTGATGGCGCTGAGCATGGCGGTGGTGCGGGTGCTGGCGGCCGAGGGCGGTGTGAAAGTGGGCGAGGCGGCGGCGCTGGTGGCTGGGCACTCGCTGGGGGAATACAGCGCGCTGGCCGCGGCTGGCGCGCTGGAGCTGGGCGAGGTGGCGAAGCTGCTGAGGCTGCGGGGGCAGGCCATGCAGGCGGCGGTGGCGCCGGGCGTGGGGGCAATGGCGGCGCTGCTGGGGGTGGAGATGGCACAGGCCAGCGAGATTTGTGCGGAGGCGGCGGTGTGGCGGCGGGAGGGGCAGCCGGATGTGCGCCAGGTGGTGCAGGCGGCCAACGACAATGGCGGCGGGCAGGTGGTGATTTCCGGCCACAAGGAGGCCGTGGAGCGGGCGGTGGAGATTGCCAAGGCGCGCGGGGTGAAGCGGGCGATGCTGTTGCCGGTGTCGGCCCCGTTTCATTGTTCGCTCATGGCGCCGGCGGCCGATGCGATGGCCGAGGCGTTGGAAGGCGTGGCGCTGCGGAGCCCGCGCGTGCCGCTGGTTGCCAATGTGACGGCGGCCAAGGTGAGCGATCCGGATGAGATCCGGCGTTTGCTGGTGGCGCAAGTGACGGGGACGGTGCGCTGGCGGGAGAGCGTGATTGCGTGCGTTGAGATGGGGGTGGACCGTTTTGTGGAATTGGGCGCCGGACGGGTGCTGGCAGGGCTGGTTAAAAGGATCGCGCCGGATGCGACGGCGATGTCGGCGGGGTCGCCGGGTGAGATCGAGACTTTGTTGAAGGCGCTGTGATGTTCGATTTGACGGGGCGCGTGGCGCTGGTGACCGGTGCTTCGGGTGGAATTGGAGCGGCGATTGCGCGGGCGCTGCATCGGCAGGGGGCGGTGGTGGTGCTGTCCGGAACGCGTCGGGGCGTGCTGGAGGCGTTGGCGGGAGAGTTGGGAGAGCGGGCGCATGTGTGTGTGGCCGACTTGCGCGAGGCTGGCGCCGCGGATGGATTGGTGAGTGCGGCTGAGTCGCAGGCTGGCCCGCTGGGCATCCTTGTGAACAACGCGGGTTTCACGCGCGATATGCTGGCTCTGCGGATGAAGGACGAGGACTGGGCGTCCGTGCTGGACGTGGATTTGAGTGTGCCTTTCCGGCTTTGCCGAGCCGCGTTGCGGGGGATGGTGCGCCGCAGGGCCGGGCGCATTGTGCAGATATCCAGCGTGGTTGGGTATGCTGGCAATCCCGGGCAAGCGAACTACGCCGCGGCCAAAGCAGGGCTGGCTGGGATGAGCAAGTCCCTGGCGCAGGAGGTGGGGAGCCGGGGAGTGACGGTGAACCTGGTGGCGCCCGGATATGTGGATACGCCGATGACGGAGGAGCTGAACGAGGCGCAGCGGGCGCGTCTGCTGGGGGCGACGCCGCTAGGGCGCATGGGAAAGCCGGAGGATGTGGCGGCGGCCGTGGTGTATCTGGCGAGCGATGAGGCGGCCTGGGTGACCGGCTCCACGCTGCATGTAAATGGCGGTATGGCCATGGTTTGACGCGGCATTCCGGGCGGCTTTGCGGGGCCATAATAGACGTGCTAAGCGCCCTTGAGCTTGGGTGGCCGGTAGGCTGCCCGCATCAGGCAATCCGGGTGTAAGCGGCTGAACAGCTTTCTCCTTTCGATGACACACGCAGACAAGGGTCAGACACGATGAGTGAAATTGCCGACAAGGTTAAGAAGATCGTGGTCGAGCACCTCGGTGTTGAGGAAAGCAAGGTGACGCCGGAAGCATCCTTCATCGATGATCTGGGCGCGGACAGCCTGGATACGGTTGAGCTGGTGATGGCGTTCGAGGAAGCGTTCGGCGTGGAAATTCCCGAGGACGCGGCTGAGAAGATCAGCACCGTGAAGGATGCTATCGACTACATCGAGAAGCAGAAAGCGGCCTGAGGCTGCGCGTTTCGATCAGATGAGCACTCCGGCAACGAGCTACGCCGAGCGGCGGGTGGTGGTCACCGGGATGGGGATCGCGTCTCCACTGGGCGTGGGTGTGGAGCATGTCTGGAAGCGGCTGATCGCGGGGGAGTCGGGGATCGGCGCCATCCAATCCTTCGATGTGTCCGAGCTGCCGGCCAAGATCGCGGGACAGGTGCCGGCGGGCGTCCGGGCGGAGGGCGGACTGACGCTGGGGGAGTGGATCCCGGTGAAAGACCAGAAGAAGATGGACCGGTTCATCCATCTGGCGCTGGTTGCGGCCACCGAGGCGGTGGAGGATTCGGGCTGGCTGCCGCAGGACGACGCGGGCTGCGAGGCCACCGGCGTGATGATCGGGTCCGGAATAGGCGGGCTGCAGACGATCTACGAGGCCAGCAGGCTGGTGTTTGACGGGAAGATCAAGCGGATTTCGCCGTTCTTCATACCGTCCGCTCTGATCAATCTGGCGTCCGGGCATCTCTCCATCAAATACGGCTTCAAGGGGCCGAATCATTCCGCCGTGACGGCGTGTGCGACGGGTGTGCATGCGATTGGCGACGCAATGCGGCTGATCAAGCTGGGCGACGCCGATGTGATGGTGGCCGGCGGCGCCGAGGCTGCGGTGTGCGAGCTGGGAATTGGCGGTTTTGCCGCAAGCCGGGCGTTGTCCACCGCGTTTAACGATACGCCGACGCGGGCATCCCGGCCGTGGGACAAGGACCGGGATGGGTTTGTGATGGGTGAGGGCGCCGGCGTTGTGGTTCTGGAGGAACTGGAACACGCGCGGGCGCGGGGCGCTAAAATTTACGGCGAGGTGGTGGGCTACGGCCTATCCGGCGACGCGCATCACATCACCGCGCCGGCGGATGGGCATGAGGGCGCGTTCCGCGCCATGCGCGCTGCGTTCCGCAACGGCGGGCTGGTAGCCGAGGATGTGCAGTATGTGAATGCGCATGGCACATCAACACCGATGGGCGACGATCTGGAGCTGGAGGCAGTGGAAAGGTTCTTTGGTGATGCTGGCAAAAAAATTGCCATGTCATCGACGAAATCCGCGACCGGGCATTTGCTGGGCGCGGCGGGCGCGATCGAATCAATCTTCTCGCTGCTGGCGATTCGCGATGGGGTGGCGCCGCCGACGCTGAATTTGGAGACGCCGAGCCGGGAGAGTGTGATCGACCGGGTGGCGATGGCAGCGCAGGACCGTGTGGTGGATTGCGTGTTGTCCAACAGCTTCGGGTTTGGCGGGACGAACGCGAGCATCATTTTCAGGCGGGTTTGAACCGGGCACGCTTGTTATCAGGTGTGCAGGAGGGCCGGCCGAATTTGAGCATTTTGCGTACTGCTGCACCGCGTAGGTCTGGTGATTCCAGAGTGGCTGACCACAGATCGTGGTCGCTCGTCTCAGCGACGCGCGTTCGCTCGTTTTTCGACGCATGAGATTGCCGCTTCGGTTGCTGACTGGGGTGGCATTGATCGCAGGCGGATTTGGACTGGGGTACGGCGCGCTTGGTTTCTATCGCGCGGCGGGGCCGCTGGACGCGGCGCGCGTGGTGCTCGTTCCGCGCGAGCGGTTTGCTGACGTTGCGCTGGGGCTGGAACGAGCGGGCGTGGTGCGGGACGCGTGGGTGCTGCGTGGGTTCGAGGCGGTGACAAGGTGGCAGGGGGCCGTGCGTGCGGCGGAGCTTTCTTTTCCGGCGCATGCAAGCATAGAGCGCGTTCTGCTGGTGCTGCGTCATGGCCGGCCAGTGCAGCATCTGCTGACGGTGCCCGAAGGAATTGTGGCCGCGCGACTCGGGGATGCATTGGCGGCAGCGCCGGGGTTGGTGGGGGATGTAGCCGTACCGGGGGAGGGGGCCTTCCTGCCGGAAAGTTACGCGTATGAATGGGGGATGTCCGCGCAATCGTTGCTGCGACGTGGGGAGGGGGCGCTGCAGGCGGCGGTACGGGAGGCGTGGGCGCGGCGTGACGCGGGATTGCCGCTGCGATCAGAGCGCGAGCTTGTTGTTTTGGCGAGCTTGGTGGAGCGGGAGACGCATCTGGCGGCCGAGCGGCCACTTGTGGCGCGGGTGTTTCTCAACCGGCTGAAATTGGGGATGCGGTTGCAGTCAGACCCCACGGCGACTTATCCGGCGAGTGGCGGCTTCGGGACTCTGACTTACGGACTACGGCGCGATGAGTTGGAGGCGGCGTCGCCGTACAACACGTATGTGGTGGCGGGACTGCCGGCAGGGGCGATCTGCGAGCCGGGGCTACTCTCGATCATGGCTGTGTCGCATCCCGCGGCGAGCGACGCGCTGTATTTTGTGGCGGACGGATCTGGCGGACATGCGTTCGCGCGGACGTTGGAAGAGCATGCCCGCAACGTGGCGCGGGCTAGGGTCGGGCGGTGATGTTTCGGTCCAGATGCTAGTTTGGCGCGTGAACTTGGTGTCTGGATGTAGTCGCGTCTGAAAGTGCCACGGTCGGCCTGAGTCCGGTGACCGCGTCAATAAAAAAAGGCCAGTCGCGAGACTGGCCTTTTTCCGGTTGGGCACCGGCCGGAGCCGGTGTTGGATGGTTGTTAGACGATATGACCAGAGAGGCTGGTGATGCCGACGAAGGTAACGGTGGTGTTGTCAGCCAGCGTGATGGTGAGGTTGCCACCAGACACCGTGCCGCTGTTGAGCGAGACGCTGTCCGAAGCCGTGCCGAAGGCGACGGAGTCGTTGCCAGCAGCGAAGTCGAAGATGGTGATGCTGGTGCCGGCGCCGCCTTCGTTGAGGGTGAACAGGTTGGTGCCCGTGCCGCCCAGGATGGCTTCGTTGCCGCTGCCCGTGCTGAAGAAATTCGTGCCCGAGCCACCGATGACGCTGGTGTTTTCGGTGGAGCCGCTGACGGTGTCCGTCTGGCCGTAGAAGACGAACGAGCCGGTAGCGTTGGCGCCGTTCAGCGTTTCGTTGCCGCCGCCAGCGATGGCGAAGATCGCGCCGGCGCTGCTGGAACCAGACACAACCAGGTTGTCGTTCGTTGAGCCGAACACCACGGTGCCGCCGGTTCCGCCGACGATGGAGTCAGAAATCGCTGACGCAGCAGAGGCGCCAACGAAGAAGAGCGGCCCGGTTCCGCCAAAGATTGTGTTGCCGCCGACGCTATCGAACACAGTCGTCGTTGCCGCGCCGGCAACAATCTCGTTGTTGCCCAGACCGCCGTCAACGGAGTTGGTAATGTTGACGAGCAACTGTGAACCGGTCGCGACGCTGGCCGCACCAAAGATGGTGTTGCCGGCGGTTGCCGTGGTGATCGCGTCAGAGTAGCCGTTTGCGTCCACGGTGATGTGGCCACCGCTGCCGAGATAGACCGTGCCGCCGCCGCCAACCGAGTCGTTGAGAGAGATCAGGGCATCACCGGTGCCACCAAACACTGTAGTGAAGCCAGCGCCGGTATTGACCGTATCATGGCCGGCGCCAGTAGCCACGGTGTCACCAGGAACCGTGCTGCCCGCGACCGAGCTTCCGTTATACGTGTTATCGCCAGATACGAAGAGGATTTCGTTCGATATGCCCACTGCGTCATAGGTGTAAGCTGCACCGCCGAACACCGTGTCTCCACCGGCGGCGGAGCCATTCACTGTCGTAGGGGTGCCGACGTCAACGGCCGTCAATTGGTTGCCGCCCGGAATGGTGTAGACGTTCGGCGTGGACGAGCCGTTGCCACCGGAACCGATGATGTTCTCAACAACTGGCGACGTGGCGTTCGTGTGAACCTGCGCCGTATTCGTGGTTGTGGTGCCAGTCGTCAGATTGTTAATTATCAATCCGCCTGGCGTATTGAACGCGTCGGTCAAAGTCTTCGCAATCGCGGAGAATTCGTTGACCAAGCTACTGCCTGTAACGTGGAAGACTATCGGATGGCCATTGCCACCCGGGACCGAAATATTTTGTGCCATAGTAAGCTACCCCACCTGAAAGTCAGTGCCCAAACATGCTGCGCTGCATCTAAGCCGCCGGCCGCAGCAACGTCTATCAAACACATGACGCAGGAACAACAACGAAATGCTTACGGCCGCATGTTTTTTTTCGGTTTCGGCATAACGATTGACTGGGTAGGCGAATTGCGCGCGGAGGTTGCAGATTTGGGGGCGGTGCGACCTTGATCGGCGGTTTTTAAAAGGCGTAGCGGATCTTTCGGTGATATCTCCGGGATAGTCTATCAGATGTATATGGATTACAACAAGGAAAATGAGAGATGAATCGACGTGGGCTGTGCCTGGTGATCGCGGCGCCGTCCGGTGCGGGAAAGAGCTCGATTGTGCGGGGGGTGCTGGCCCGCGAGCCGGCGGCGGTGGCATCCGTAAGCGCCACAACCCGGGCGCCGCGGCGGGGTGAGCAAGAGGGGGTGGATTACCTGTTCAAGAGCCATGAGGCGTTCGACGCGATGGCAGCGGCGGGTGCTTTATTAGAGCATGCGCGGGTTTTCGGGCGGGGATACGGGACACCCCGGGCGCCGGTGGAGGCGCATCTGTCTGCCGGCCGCGACGTAATCCTGGATATCGACTGGCAGGGATGGCGGCAATTGAAGGCGGAGCTACCCGAGGACAGCGTGGGGGTGTTCATCTTGCCGCCATCCATGCCTGCGCTTGAGGAGCGGCTGCGGCGGCGGGCGAGCGATTCGGATGCGGAGATCGCGCGGCGCATGCAGGCGGCGCGCGACGAGATAGGGCATTGGGCGGAGTTCAATCATCTACTTGTTAATGACGATCTGGAGGCCTGTGTCGGCGATGTGGTCACGGTGCTGCGGGCCGCACGATGCACGGTGAGCCGGAGCACGGGACTGGCAGAACTGGCGCGGTCCCTGAGCGCGGATGACGCCAGCGGCTGAGCGAGCGTGATTACTTGTTGCGGGCGAGCTTGTGGGCGGTGCGGAGGAGGAAGGCGCGGTCCTCCGGATCGCAGGCATTATATAGACGGAGCATTGCCAGTTCGTCGCCGGTGGCCGAGGCAGCGGAGCCGGCGCCCTGAAGAAGGTGCTCGATAGAGGCGCCGAGGGCTTCGGCGATACGCGTGATGTTGCCGCGGAGCTGGCCGGCGCGATCCGTTTCCCATTGGGCCACCGCGCTGCGGCTGACACCGCAGGCGTTTGCCAGATCGTCCTGCGTGAGGCCGCGGGCGCGCCGGAGGGCGCGGATACGCATGCCGACGGAGCCTGGCTCAAGATTCATGCCCGCTACCGTATGCGAGACAGGCTAACAAATCTAGATAGTTTTGTTGACATAAAGCTGTCAGACACTCTAACATTGGTGTTAGTTAGAGGGAGGGTTTGATGCGCGCGCGTGTTCAATGGACGCCGGAACTGGATGGCAGATTACGGCAGTTTCGCAGTGGGGGGATGACTTGGGACGGAATAGCGCGCGCGATGGAGCTTGGCCGGAATACCGTTTTGGAGCGCGGGCGGAAGATAGGGGCAAGGCGGGACAAGCCGCAGCCAAGGGCCCAAGCGGAAGCGCGCGACAGGCCAGCCCGTCAGGCGGGACATCCAGAGACTTGGGGACTGATCACCGCGGGCACGCTGCTTGAGGGCGAAGCGTATCCGTATCCGGTTTTTCTTTGACCTTAAAAGGAACAAAACATGAACATTTTTGATTATGCCCAAGCGTCCGTGATGGATGACGCCGTTATTCGACCGGAGGGACGGGAGATGGACGCGACGGCAGTGATTTATCGGTTGGAAGAGGCGGGCGCCACGCTTCTGGCTTTGCCAGGCACTGGATATTCGACACGGTTGAAGGCAAGCCACCTCGACGTGGTTCAGGAAGCGCAGGTGGCCTACGGCGGGGATTCGGGTGGGCGCATCCGGCCGCCTGTGCCGTCCGCGGCGCGGATCAGCCGGATGGACGAGGCGCTGGCCTGGATTGCGCTTATTCCGCGCGAGCGGCACGTGCTTCGGCGGATTGTTGGCGCGCGCAGTCTGGTGAGTCCGGTAACCGAACGGCATCTGTTTTCCTGGCGCCGGTTGGGCGGCGTGCTGGGCGCCGACCACAAGGCAGTTCAGCGGTGGCATGCGCAGGCGATCGGCATGCTGGTGGGTGCTCTGCGCCAGGTTTGACGGCGGTTACGCCGGCAATTGCGCTGCGGCCGGCACGGGACGGGCGAGCGTTCGGCGCCTGTGGTTAGTCAGAGGTAAGTTTGAGATCGAGCGCATAACGGCACCTTGGCGTGGTCAGGGTGCCGTTGATGTTTTTACCGTCAAGTTGGCCGGCGAAGGTGAGCGTGTAGGGCACGTGATCCATACCGCGGAGAATGAGTTGCGCGGCGATGGCGTTGCCTTGGGCGCTGCCTTGGAGGACGAGCGTGCCTTCGGCGGCGGCGAGCACGACGGCGCTGCCGCGTCTGGAAAGGGTTGCGTGGCCCGCGGGGTCACACGTGCCGGCGATGGGACGCTGCGGGCCGGCATAGATGGTTGTGGGCTGGATGCCGGTGCAGGCTGCCACGGGGATAGCAAGGAGCATAAGGGGGCGCATGGGGAGTAAGTTAGCAGTTTGGTGGACGGAGGGCGTCTGGATTTAGGGGCTCCGCCAAACATTTGGCGGAGAGGAAATTTTTCTGTTGCCCAGATTGCCCAACTTTGGGTATGTTTTCTTTTATGATGGCGGTCTAGGCGTTCGGACGGTGCCTCTCTCGGCGGCATGCTTCTGTAATCGCCAGTGAATCCCCATTTTTTCTGGTTGTTGTTTGGAAAATGGGCGGGCCACCAAGCGGTGAACGCCGTATCATGCTAGGTATTCTGACCTAAGGCAACGGGGGGCGGATGGGGGACGAAGAGCTGTCGCCGCTGGATGTGTTGCTGGGGGCGATGAGGGAGCATTGGGACGCGAACCGCAAAACCGAGGCAGTGGCGCTGGCAAAGGCTGCTGCGCCCTACGTGCACGCCAAGCCGACGGGAGGAGCAACGGCAAAAGGGCTGATCTGCGCACTAGGAGACGACGAGCTCGATGAACTCCTTAGATCAGACTCTGAAGAATCGACGCGTCCAGTTGAGGATCAGGGGGAGCCTTAAGACCTGGTCCCGCTTTGTGTTGAGGCCTGGCGGGATGGAGCCTGCGGATCACCACCTGAAGATTTTGGATGCATTGGAGGATGTCTCCACCGGCAAGACACGGCAGCTTATTCTGCTGCTGCCGCCTGGCGCGGCGAAAAGCACATATGCCAGCCGGCTGTTTCCAGCCTGGTGGCTGGCGCGGCATCCGCGCAGCGCGGTGATCTCCGCATGCCATACGGCGCGGCTGGCCGAGCATTTCGGGCGCGGCGTGCGCGGGCTGCTGGATGAGCATTCAGGTTGGCTGGGTGTGAGGGTGCGGGAGGACGCGCGGGCGGCAGGGCGGTTTCTGACGGAGACGGGCGGCGAATATTTCGGCGTGGGCGTGCATGGCGCGGTGACCGGGCGGCGAGCGGATCTGGCCCTGATCGACGATCCGATCCGGTCCTTTGCGGAGGCGGAAAGCTTCTCCGCACGCGAACATCTGTGGGACTGGTTCCGGTCCGAACTGGTTACCAGGATGAAGCCAAAGGGCCGGATGGTCTTGATTATGACGCGGTGGCATTGCGACGACCTTGCCGGGCGGCTGATCGAGCAAGGCGGCTGGACGACGCTGCGACTGCCGGCGTTGGCCGAGGCGAACGATCCGATGGGCCGGGCGGCGGGCGCCGCGCTGTGGCCGGCGTGGGAGGACGTGGCGGCCTTGGAAGCCAAACGGGCGTTGGTTGGCGAGCGCCAGTTTGCGGCGCTGTTCCAGCAAACGCCGCTGCGTGAGGGCGGCCAGGTATTCGATCCGCGGCTGTTGCGCGTGGTGGATTGCGTGCCGGATGGCGTGGGGGTGCGAGCCTGGGATTTGGCCGGCACTGCAGATGGTGCTGGCGATCCGGATTGGACCGTGGGCGTGAAGCTGGTACGCGCCGGGACCGGCACGGTTTTCATTGACGATGTGATCCGCTTCCGCGCGGTGACCGGCGAGGTGGCCGCGCGAATCAGGGCGACAGCCGTGATGG
>CAZZYR010000028.1:0-12833 GCA_964658235.1 uncultured Acetobacteraceae bacterium
TTCCGCGCGGTGACCGGCGAGGTGGCCGCGCGAATCAGGGCGACAGCCGTGATGGATGGCACCGACGTGCCCGTGGGGTTGCCGCAGGATCCGGGACAGGCTGGCAAGAGCCAGGTGATGTTTCTGACGCAAATGCTGGCAGGGTTCCGAGTGGTGGCGACGCCGGAGACGGGCGCCAAATCCGTGCGGGCGATGCCTGTGGCATCGCAAGTGACGGGCGGTACGGTGGCCATGCGTCGGGCACCATGGAATAGCGCCTTTCTGGATGAACTGGCGAGCTTCCCGCAAGGACGAAAGGACGATCAGGTGGATGCGCTGGCGCGAGCGTTTTCCATGCTGCTGGATCTTCGGGAGCCGGCGCGATTTGCGAATGTTTCTTTTTCCGCCAGATAGGCTTTGCTGGATGGGGGCCAAGTTTGTACTGCACAATCTGCGACCTGATACCTGACGACACCGATTATTCGGAGCGAACCCGACAGCTTTCAATTTACCAAAAATTTCTGGACGGCAGCTTCTACGACGTCCTGCCATATGAATTTCATGAAGAGCGCAATTCCGCAGGTGATTATATCCCGCTGCGCCAGCGCAGGCCTTCTGTCCGCTATGGCCTGGCCCGGCTTGTGGTGGAAGACAGTGTGGCCTTGCTGTTCAGTGAGGCGCATTTTCCATCGTTCGATTCGCCCGATGCCACTGTCCGGAATGCGCTTGCCGCGGTGGTGCGGGATGCGAAGCTCAATGCAGTGATGGTGGAGGCAGGCCTTCGTGGAGCGATCGGCTCCGTTGCTTTGCTGCTGCGTGTTTTGCGCGGCCGAATTTTTCTCGACGTGCTAGACACGCCTTATCTTTTTCCTGAGTGGCGAGACGACGAACCGGACACGTTGGAGCGTGTGACGGAGCGCTACAAAGTGAGCGGCGCGGCGCTGGCCGCACAGGGCTTTGCGGTGGCCGATACGGGCGCTACCTATTGGTTCCGGCGCATGTGGGACGTGGATTTTGAACATTGGTACGAGCCTCTTGAGGTTGGCAGCCAAGCTGTTCCGGTTGAAGATCCGAGCCGAACGATTCGGCACGGGTTGGGGTTTGTGCCGCTGGTTTGGATTAAAAATCTTCCCGGCGGGACACAGATAGACGGCGCGTGCACATTTCGCGCTGCCATCGATACGTCAATCGAGATCGATTACCAGCTTAGCCAGGCCGGACGGGGTTTGAAATATAGCAGCGATCCGACGCTCCTGATACGCGAGCCGGCTGGCGTTACCGGTACGATGGTGCGAGGAGCCGCCAACGCACTTGTGGTGAGCGAAAAGGGCGACGCTAAGCTACTGGAGATTGGCGGCACGGCAAGCCAGGCAGTGATCGATTACGTGCGCATCTTACGGGAGTTTGCGCTTGAAAGCCTGCATGGCAACCGGGCGGATGCAAACCGCCTGACGACGCCGGCGAGTGGCCGCGCGCTGCAGATTATGAACCAGGGTTTGCTGTGGTTAGCTGACAATTTAAGAATCAGTTACGGGCAATGCGCGCTGGTGACATTGGCGCGGATGATCTTGCGGGCGAGCCATGCCTACCCATTGCGGGTGGAGGGGCGCGTGCTTCCGCCGCTTGCCTATGACGCGCCGATCAGCCTGCGTTGGCCGGATTGGTATCCGGATGATGCACTGGATGGGCAGCGGACGGCGGAGACGCTGATTGCATTGGTGGCAGCCAAACAGATGTCCCGCGAGACGGCGCTTCAGGTGTTGGCGGCAAGCTACGACATCGAAGATGTCGCCGCAGAGTTGCATCGTATTAAAACCGAGGGGGCGCAATGAGTGAAGCCGAAGGTGGACAAGATGAGGCATTGGCGGCGCTGAGGATCCGTGCCGAGGCATTGGAACTTCAGCTTCACGAAGCCGAGGCGCGGGCCATGGTCCAGCTGCGGCAGGCCGAACTGAAGGCTGAGGCGCTGCGGGCGGGGATCGTGGACATTGACGGGCTTCGGCTGCTGGACGCGGAGGCGTGGACACCGGCCAAGGGCGCCGTGCCGGCCGATGCGGGGGAACTGATTGCCAAGCTGCGGCGAGATAAACCGTGGCTGTTTGGGGGTTCAAATTCCAGCAGCGCCGCGGCGCCTCCTGCAGCGGCTTCGGTTCGCAAGCGCCTGGCTACCGACATGAGCATCGATGAGTGGCGCGCGGCGCGGGCGGATCTGCTGCGGCGGCGCTGACCGGACACCGGCAAGCCTAATTCGGCAAGTGGTGATTTAAGGGAGCCCTGGGCTCTCTTTTCTTTTGGAGGCGTGCATGAGCATCTCAAATTTTCCGGCAGCATTGCAGCCGATCATCCAGCAGGGTTTTCTGGAGCGCGAGTTTCAGCAGGCGTTGCGGTCACGCATTGGCTACCGGGCGTGCGCCGACCGAGAAGATTTTGCGGTGGGGATTGGCGAGACTCTGACGAAGACACGTGCCGGACTGAAGCCGTCCGTGACGACGCCGATTGCGGCCTCGACGAACACCAATTTGGATAACGGGCTGACGCCCGGTTCTTGGAACGTGGAGCAATTCACGCTGACACTAAACCATTATGCCGCCACCATGGACTTGAACATGGTGACAAGCAGGGTGGGCATTGCTAGCCAGTTTCTACAGAATGCCTATGTGAATGGTGAGCAAGCTGCACGGAGCCTGGACGACCTTGCGCGGAATGCTTTATTTTCGGCGTATTTCGGTGGCAATACCCGCGTTCGCGTAACGTTAGGAAGTGCCGGACAGGCCGTTGCGGTGGACGACATTCGGGGTTTTCAGACCGCTTTCGTGAATGGCGTACAACAGAGCGTCAGCAGCGGAAACCCGCTTGCAGTGGTTATCGGCGCGGGCGCGTATTCACTGGTGGGCGTAGGTCCGGATGCGACGAATATTTCATCAACGCCTGGGGGGCAGAGCGGCGTTCTGACACTTTCTGGCAATGTCAGCGTGAGCGACGGCACGGCAGGGAATACGATCCAAGCTGCTACGGGATCTTTGATCTTGCGGCCTAATGCGCGGACGAACACCGGACAATTGGCGAGCGGCGACACGCTGTCCATGACGAACATCCTGGATGCGGTGGCGGGGCTTCGGCTGAACGCCGTGCCGGACATTGATGGCGCTTACAATTGCTATCTGGATCCCATCAGCGCGCGCCAACTCTTCGCAGATCAGGATTTCCAGCGGCTGTTCATCGGTTCTACCTCGGCCAATGAGATTTTTCGGCCGGGTCAGGGCGTCGTCAATGAATTTTTGGGTCTACGTTTCGTTCTAACAACGGAATCCTACGTGCAGCCGCACCCCTCGATTGCCGGCGCTATCGTGCGTCGTCCGATTGTTGTGGGCCAGGGCGCATTGATTGAAGGCGACTTTGCCGGGATGGCGGCGGACGACGTGGCGCCGAAGGACGCCATTGTTTCGATGGTGGATAGCGTGTGTATGGTGACGCGCGAGCCGATCGACCGGCTGCAGCAGATCATAGCACAATCTTGGTATTGGATTGGCGGTTTTTGCGCGCCGACCGACACGACAACTAATAGCTTGGTTGTTCCAACCTCGACCAATGCAAACTACAAGCGCGCCGTGATGATCGAACATATGGGTTGATTGCGCGTTCATGAGGAGAGGGCGCTCTACTGCCCTCTCAATCTTGCCGGCCGGGTGGGAGACGCGCATGTTGACGGACCAGCAGAAAACCGAAATTCGCCGCTTTTGCGGCTATCCTGCGTATGGAGCAGACCCGGCCGGGAATATTGGTTGGCGATATTATACGGCATACGGGTTGCTCGAGTATCGCATGAACAACCTCTCAGCTGCGGAAACCGCCGTTGTGGCAGGTTATCTATCAACCCTACTACAGTTGGAGATGGCTGTTCCAGCTGCGAGCGAAAATCTGGATAGCGATGCGGCAGCGTCCTGGAAGCATAATCGGGATGAGGTAATGAACCGGTTATATCTCCTGGATGAGTGGCGCCGCCGGCTATGCAGCTTCTTTGGTATTCCACAGGGCAGCGGGCTTGAAGCATCGGGCGTGAGCTGGTCCGTGTGATGGATGCTCAGACACTACAGGATAGAATAAGCAAAGGCCTCGGTGTAGCTGCGCGTAAATGCGGAACACCATACACAGTTTATCGTCCGGACGGTGCGCTGCAACCGATTGACCCACGCCACCGCGTCATCGAGTTGCCGGCATTTTTTGCACCTGGCGCGGCCGGGATTGGGCAAGCGGCATCGTATGGCCAAGCACTGTGGCAGGGAATTTTCGACACATCATACACCCATTCTGGCGACTACCTTGTTGGTGACCGGGATACGTATTTCATCGCGCTACAGACGCCTGGATCGCCTGTGCAGTGCGTGCAAGTGAATCGCGTGGTGACTGTTGTCAGACCGACGGCTGCGATGCAGGGAGGATATAGCGGCTTCTTTGCGACTCCGGGTGACCCCGTGATCAATACTTGGCCGGCAAGTCTCCTAGAAGCCGGGGGACACGGCGGAAGCCGTATAGGCGAGACAAGTTTTGGCGGATGGAGACTTCTTCTGCCTCGATTACCTATGTTGCCGCAGACGGCAGACGTGGTGAGCGACGATTTGGAAAACACCTACACAGTCGGCAGTGCAGAGGAGACGGCGTTCGGTTGGCGGATGCTGCTGCGGCAGGTTGGCGCGTGACTGTACTCGGTTGGGGGGGATGGTAAGATCTTGGCGGATGTCTCCGAGGTGGAAGCGGCGTTGGCCGCGGCTATTGTAAGCGCGCTTTATCCTGCTGGGTTGAGTGCGCCGAGTGTGACTGGCCAGCAGGTCCGGGTTTTCCGGGGCTGGCCTTTGACCGGCCCGCTCGGGGTCGATTTGGCTGCTGGCATTGCGAATGTGAGTGTCTTTGCGGTTCCCGGCGCGACCCGGAATACGACCCGCTGGGCGCCAACGATGCAAACGTCGGTTGGTGTGCCAACCCTGACCGTCCGTTCATCTGGGAACACGGTTACGTTCGGCGGGACGGGCGGCGACGGCCAGTTAGCCGGTGTTTTAGTTGATGGACGTGCTTTCGTCTACCGTGGAAAGCCGGGTGATACCGCAGCGCTCGTGGCCGCGACGCTGGCAGAGTTGATCCGCGAGGTTCGATCCTGTTGGCTAACTGGGAACAGCTTGAGCGTTCCCGGAGCTGTTCGGGTTCTGTGCCGTGTGGCTGCGGACGGCTATGTGAAAACGGAGTTAGCGAGGCAGCTGCAAGCTTTTCGTATTTCTACATGGTGCCCTTCTCCGGCAATTCGAGATGTGATCTGCAAAACATTGGGCAGTGCTCTTGCGGCTATTAGCTTTCTCACACTGTCCGACGGAACGGGAGGACGTCTACGTTATAGCGCGACGTCGTCGTTTGATGATGCGCAGGATGCGCAGATGTATCGCCGCGATCTCGTCTATGAGATTGAGTATCCGACATCCTCCATCGTTTCATCACCATCAATGCTATTCGGTGACCTGAAGTTTGACGGTGCAGAAATGTACGGATGAATGAACAACCTATGAAGGCGACGACGCCTGTGGCAGAGCCTTTTTGACGTTCACGCAGGCAATTTGATTACGAGCAGTGTATCGCCAAAAATTTTGTGCCGTGACGCGCATGCGCGAGAGGCACTCCAGATAGTGGTGCCCTGTGCGGTGCTTGAGAAGTGAAAGGAGATCTGAAGTATGCCGGTTTACCAGCAGGGCTCGCTGAATACGACGTCGCTTGTGGTTCCTGATCTATACGTGCAAATTGTGGCGCCGCAGAACCTGGTCCTAAACGGCGTTCCGACTAATGTCGTGGGCGTTGTGGGAACGGCATCTTGGGGACCGAGCAATCAACCGGTTGCCGTGGCTACGATGTCCGATTATGCGGCAAGCTTTGGACCAGTAGCAGCTCGTAAATACGATATGGGAACGCCTGTCGCGGCTGCGGTTCAGCAGGGTGCCTCGTCGTTTCGCTGCGTTCGGGTCACGGACGGGACAGATACCGCTGCAAGTTACGCACTGGGACTGACCGGCGGCAGTTTTGCTGTTTTGCTAACGGCACGTTACACGGGTTCACTCGGAAACACGGTCACCGTTGCATTAGGACCCGCATCAGCGCCAGGCCAGTGGCAGCTGACGGTTCAAATGCCAGGACTTGTGCCTGAGGTCTATCCGAACTTGGTTGCGCCGACTTCGCCACTATTTTGGCAAGCCCTGGTCAACGCCGTCAACTTCGGGAGCGGACCATTGCGGGGCCCGTCGCAGTTGGTTGTCGCGACACTTGGCACGGTGACGTCCAATGCGCCTGTGACCACCACGTTCCAATCGCTGTCGGGCGGTAGTGACGGTGCTACGGCGGTTACCGCGGCGATGATCGTCGGGCAAGATGTGATTCCTCGAACAGGCATGTTCGCGCTTCGCTCGCAAGGCTGCGGGATTGGTGTTCTCTCCGACGTAGATGATCCAACCCAATGGTCCACGGAGGCTGCCTTCGGGTTGTCAGAGGGTGTTTATATGGTTCTGACAGGTCCAGTTGGGCAGACAATTGCCGGTGCGATTGCGGCCAAACAGCAGGCAGGTCTCGACACTTATGCGGCGAAGCTAATGTTCGGCGACTGGGTCTTCTGGAATGACCAAACCAATGGTGTGCTCCGCCTGGTGTCTCCGCAGGGATTTGTCGCGGGACGGCTCGCGAACCTATCGCCGGAGCAGTCGAGCCTCAACAAGCCCCTCTATAGTGTGGTGGGAACGCAGCGGTCTGGTGTGCCGCAGAGCGGTCAGACGTCGACCTATAGTGACGCCGAGCTCGGCATGTTATTCCAAAATGGCATCGACGTCATTACCAACCCACAGCCGGGCGGGGCGTATTGGGGCGTTCGCTGCGGACACAATACGTCATCCAATGCTGCCACGAACGGCGACAACTACACACGCCTAACAAACTATGTTGCCGCTACACTTGCTGCTGGAATGGGCCAATTTGTTGGACAAGTTATCAACGGCGCGTTGTTTCAGCAGATACGGTCGACACAACTGAGCTTCCTCCAGACACTCTTCGCGCAGGGTGTGCTTGGCAGCACGGACGGAACGCCGCCGTTTACCGTGATCTGTGACTCAAGCAACAATCCCTTCAACAGGACAAGCCTCGGCTTCGTCCAGAGCGACGCGCAAGTTCAGTTTCAGAGCATAAATGAGAAATTTATTGTCAATGTCGAGGGCGGTCAAACGGTAGCCGTTCAGAGGCAGGTTCTGCCTGGTGGCGTTGCCTGAAAGGGCTCTGCAATGGGATAAAACGGCAATTTTGAACACGATTTTGGAGATAGCACGATATGCCGATCAACTCATTTTCGATCGGGCGCGATTGCCAGCTTGTGGTGATGGGGCCGCAGGGACGTGTTGACCTAACTTACGTCACAGGGTTCGAAAGCCGGCAGATGACGCAATCGGTCCGGTTGGACCGGCTTGATGGCATACCCATGGGCGCCGAGTTGCCCAAGGGCTGGGAGGGGAGCTTTGAAGTTGAGCGCGGTACGAGCGCGGTCGACGATTTCATAGCGGCGTCCGAGCAGGCATTTTTGTCGCAGGGTTCGCTGCCAGCGGGAACGGTGTATCAGTATATTGTGGAAGTGGATGGCTCGACATCGACGTATCAATATAGCGGTGTCGTTTTCAAACTTGTGAATGCTGGCTCCTGGCGTGGTGATTCGGCCGTCAAGCAAAAGCTCGAGTTCTTTGCGACGCAACGGCAGCGCATCTGATGAGTTCGCCAAGCGCTACGATAGTTGCGTCGTCGTTGGCCACCTTTGTTACACGCGATGCAGAGGGTCGCGAGCTTGTACTGCGCCGGATGTCAGCCCTAGAGCGGTTGCGTCTTTTCAAGGCCATTGGACCAGCATTATCTCAGAATGACGCTTATCTGGGTATGGCGATGCTGGCCGCTTCGGTGGTGTGCATTGATACCGTTCCAGTTCCGCCGCCGGTGACCGAAGGGCAGATTGAGGCACTCGTGGGTCGGCTGGGAGACGCAGGTATATCCGCGATTGCCGCGGCGTTGACGGCTAACATCAGCCCGACACTTGGGAGTACCGACCAGGGAAACTGAGTTGGCACCCCGATTTGGTTGACAGCCTTTACTTGGTCAAGAACGGGGTGCCTTTCGACGTTGCCTTTAGTCTGCCGCCAGATGAACGAACTGCCTGGATTGTCGTGATGGGCCGCTTTGATGGTCTGGACTACGACTGGGGAGCGCAGAGATGGAAGAAGCAATAGGTAACGCTCTACAAGAAGCCGGAGACTTTCTGAGTGAAGCTATCAGGGTGGGATTGATTTCGAAGGGATTGCCGCAAGGGTTACGGACGGAGCTAGTGAATGGCCGAGTAGTGATCACGAGCGGAGCGCCGGAGGTTGATAAAGCGGAGCGCGGCGTGCCCTTGGATCCGCCGTCGGCGCCGATGGAGGCCGCTGCACGAGATGCAACCACAGGCTTGCTGAGTATACTGCAACGCCGTCTCCAGGAGATATGCCGTGAGCGAGGCTTATGAAATAGGGGTCACGCTGGCGCTGAGCGATGGTGTGTCCGATGGGATTAAACGGGCTCGCCGGGAGATCGACGCACTGCAGCGGGCATTGATGACCGGTGGCGTTTCGATGGCGCAACTTAGGAGGACGGCCATTGAGGGAAATCTGCCGGCGAAGCGGCAATTTGAGCAGCGGGATGCCGATCGGAAGTTGCCCTCGTCGCAGAAAGACACATTGCCGCCCTCTCTGCAGTCTGCCGATAGAATACTGGTGGAGGCGCGTCCTTCGCCGGCGACCTCAACGGATGTGAGCGCGGCCAAAATGGACGCATCCGCCGCGAACAATCGAGCTCATTGGGGGGAGAAGCAGCCGCCGCCCGTGGAAGCGGCGCAGGCAGTTGTTAAGTCGTCCGTTGCGCCGCAAACGGCCAGCGTCCCGAACGCCCCTAGCTTACGTGAAGCGGTCCGGGATCCGGCGCCAGCGGTGGCGAGCGAGGCGATTACGCTCGGAAAAATGGTCGACGGTAGAACATTTGCCCCGGCACCGCGGAACACTATCTTGTCTTCACAGCAAAAACAGTCACAGACAGAAATAGTCCGTATCGAGCCGACAATATGGCCAACGGCCTGGAAACCAGTAATTGCACAGACTCCGACCGGTGTGTTGCCGCGTGTGAAGTATAGCCGGACGGCCGCAGCACCTCCACCCAATCACAAGCAGTCAAAATCCTCCGACGAAAGTGCAGCATTCGATCGGCCGTTGGTCGACATGCCTGCTGCTCCGCAGGCTATGAAGAAACGGGACGGCAGCGGCGGGTCGGAACAGGTGGCTCAGCCGAGACTTGTTGCGCCGACAATGCCGAGCGTCTCGGGGATGGGCCCGGCGAGCTCGCCTGGCCCAACTGGAGCAGGCACAGCACAGGGCGCGCCGGGTCCGGTCGAGGGTGATGTGTATTTGGATGGAATGCTGGTTGGCCGTTGGATGTCGCGTTTTCTGGCGCAAGAGGCGGGGCGTGCATCCGTGGGTCCGACCGGGTTCGACGGGCGGCGCGGATGGCTGTTGCCTGGCGCAACTGTGGGGACCTGATGGCTTTGATGACGCTGGGTAGTCTACAGCTTGATGGCTTCGAGGTTCCTGCAAGTATTCGGCTCGGTGGGGGCCAGAGGGCGGTTGTTCATAAGCTTCTCGGCGGCGGCCGGATCATTGATACGATGGGCCGCGACGACTGCGCCTTGCGGTGGAGCGGAGTGCTATCTGGTCCCGACGCTGGAGACCGCGCGCGCACGTTGGATGCCATACGGGTGAGCGGCGCGACGTTGCCGCTTGCATGGGACGCGTTCTGTTATGATGTGGTCGTGGGAGATCTCCACCTGGACTTTTGCAGTCCGTGGTGGATCAAATACCGAATTGAGTGCTTGGTGGTAAGTGACCTTGCGCATGCGGAGGCTTTGCTACCGCTGGACTTATCCACTAGTGTGCTTGGGGATTTGGCAGCGGTATCGTCTTATGTCGATGTAGCTTCCATACTGACGACACTCTCGGCGCCGTCTGCGCTCTCTATCGGGGCGCCTGAAGTTCCATCAACGCTGATCGCGTTGGGCGGCGTTCAAGCAGGGTTGACGTTCAGAATCGGATCGGCTGAAGAAGGGCTCGAGTCGCAAGACCTCACGACATTAGTTGGTTCAGCTGGCACGTTGGCGCAGCTTACATCTGCCCAGGGATACATTGGGCGGACAATATCAAATTTAGAAGGCATAGTTATATGACGCAGTCCGTGACGGTGGCGGGTGGAACGTTATTCGCCGTAGCAGCCGAGTTTCTGGATGACGCGACCCAATGGAACCGCATTGCCGCGCTGAGCGGCTTGTCTGATCCTTGGTTAGACGGGCTGACGTCACTGCTGGTGCCCGATGCCGACGCCTCTGCAGGCGGGGGGGTAGGGGTTGGGTGAAGCTCGTATCCCCCAGTCAGCTGTATTTATAAATGGCGTTTTGACTCCTGGCATTCTTGAAATAGAAATACAGGCTAACAATCACCTCGCGGCGAACCGCTACAGACTGAGGGCATCGCTCACCGCATCTGGATTTGATCTGTGGGCTACCGATGTGTTGATCATTGAGATACGGGTTGGATTGGCGGGCGCTTGGTCCAGTCTCATGTATGGCGAAGTCGATCAACTTGACATTGATGTGGGCCGCGGAGAGGTGCACGTAAGCGGGCGCGATCTTACATCGCGTTTCATAGAAGCACGAACGCAAGAGAGTTTTGAGAATCGCACGTCAAGTGAGGTTGCTTCGACGTTGGCGACAAGACGTGGCCTGGACCCCGTTATCACGCCGACGACAACGATCATTGGACGTGATTTTGAGAACGGCACGTCCCGAGTTACACTTAGCCAGCATTGTCGTGTTACCACTGAATGGGATCTTTTAATAGGGTTAGCTGCTGCTGAGGAATTCGATGTTTGGGTCGAAGGTCAGGCTCTATACTTCTCTCCACCAAAACAGAGCGCCTCAAGTCTTGCACTTGGTCCGAATGACTGCTTGTCTCTACGTTTACAACGTCTGCTGACGCTCAGCGGTGGGATTGCTGTGACTGTCCGAAGTTGGGACAGCCTTGGACAGCGTGCAGTAGAACAGATAGCTACATCTGGCCCCGGCGGCCGCAGGGCGTACGCAACCGTGCAGCCAAATCTTACGGACGGCGCAGCACAGGATCAGGCGCAAAGGTTATTACGGCAGATGGCGCAGCACGAACGCAGTGTTTGCATTGAAATGCCAGGTGACCTGACGACCAAACCTCGCGACCTCCTGACACTGACTGCAACCAACACCGATTTCGACGGTGTCTGGGCGATCACGGGCGTTGAGCGAAGGTTGTCCTTCAATCATGGATTTACGCAAATATTGGAGGCGAGGTTACCCGCTTGGACAGTTTCTTAAACCATCTGAAAGCGCAGGCCTCGCAGCTTGATCAGGGGTGGGCACAACCTCGGCTCGCTGTCGTATCGTCAGTGAATCCTGTCACGTATTCAGCGCGAGTGACGATTCAGCCCGAAGGTGTGTTGTCAGGATGGTTGCCGGTTGGGTCGGCTTGGGTGGGTGCTGGTTGGGGGCTGGGATGTTTGCCCTCGCCGGGCGACCAGGTTTTGGTCGTCTGGCAGGAAGGTGACTCTGAACAGGGCATCATTGTGGCTCGGCTCTGGTCAAGCACGGTCCCGGCACTTCAGGTGCCTGTGGGTGAACTTTGGCTGCAGCATAAAACGGGCAGCTTTTTGAAGCTGCATAACGATGGCTCGATAGAGAGTTCTGGGGCGGTCTGGGCCCATAGCGGCGACCTTCGGGTAACTGGAAATGTTTTCGACTCGCACGGGTCCTTGGCGCAGTTGCGCGGTCATTACAATACCCATACGCATCCGCCTTCCAACAGCGGGCCCAAGCCTACTGATTAAGGGATCAAGCAAATGCAGGATGCAGGGCTGCTTTGGGGCGGAGATCTGTTTCCGAATGCAACCGGCGATTTGGCACTGGCGTCCGGCACCGCACTCGGCCAGCAGAGGGTGCTTCGGCGTCTCCTGACCAATCCAGGCGATTATGTTTGGCATCCTGCTTATGGCGCGGGACTGGCGCAGTTTATTGGCGATCCGAGTAACACGACGGCCATTCGCTCTCGCATAAGGAGCCAGATATTCATGGAGCCGTCTGTTCTACGTTTGCCCGAGCCGACAATAGAAGTTCAGTCGTCGTCGGATGGCAGCGTGTTTGTTCAGATAAGATATGTGGACGCGACCACGAACGCGACGCAGATCCTCTCGTTTTCAGTGAGCGTGTAGGATGATCCTCCCTCTACAGAAGTTCTCGGCGTTGCTGGAGGGCATGGCGGCCAGTGTTCAGGGTGGTGCCTCCCAACTGATTGATCTTTCAGTCGGCAGCGTGTTGCGCGCGATGCTCGAAGCCAGCGCTGCAGTTGCGCTGTGGATGCAGTGGCTCATTCTGCAAGTACTTTCGGTCACCCGGGCCGCGACAAGCACTGGCGAGGATCTTGATAGCTGGATGGCGGACTTCGGATTGCTTCGTCTGCCTGGCGCAGCAAGCATCGGCCAAGCGACGTTTGCCCGCTACACTCCCGGCGTGGCCGCAACAGTTCCGCTGGATACTCAGCTTCGGACAACCGATGGAACGCAAACGTTTACTGTGATCGGGGATCCAGCCAATCCTGCTTGGAATGGATCTTCAGGCTACAACGTTGCTCCGACGGTAGCGAGCGTCACAGTGCCGGTTCAGGCATTGGTCGCTGGCTCTGCGGGGAATGTGTCGACCG
>CAZZYR010000029.1:0-12757 GCA_964658235.1 uncultured Acetobacteraceae bacterium
GGCATCGAGGGCCTGACCAAGCTCGAAACCGATGTCGCCGACGCCGTGGGGCTCATCGAGATGGCTGAAGCCGAAGGCGAGCCCGCCATGGTGGCCGAGGGCATCGCCGCCCTGCGTGACATCGCGGCGGAGGCGAAGCGGCAGGAAATCGTGAGCCTGCTGTCCGGCGAGGCCGACGCCAATGACTGCTTCGTCGAACTCAACGTTGGTCAAGGCGGCACCGAAGCGCAGGACTGGACCGAAATGCTGATGCGCATGTATTCGCGCTGGTCCGAAAAGCACGGCTACAAGGTGGAGATGCTGGAGGCCAGCGAAGGCGAGGGTGCCGGGCTGAAGTCCGTCACGCTGCAAGTCAGCGGTCCGAATGCCTATGGCTGGCTGAAGACCGAGGCCGGCGTTCATCGGCTCGTCCGCATCAGCCCCTTCGATTCAGCGGCTCGCAGGCAGACCAGCTTTGCCAGCGTCTGGGTCTATCCCGTGGTGGACGACAGCATCGAGATCGAGATACGCGACGCCGACCTCAAGGTTGACACCTTCCGCGCGTCCGGCGCCGGCGGGCAGCACGTCAACAAAACGGAAAGTGCGATCCGAATCACGCACATGCCGTCCGGGATCATAGTCGCCTGCCAAACGGACCGCAGCCAGCATCGCAACCGGGCCACCGCCATGGGGATGCTGAAGGCACGCCTCTACGAGGCCGAGCTGCAGAAACGGGAAGCCGCCTCCGCCCTGACGGAAGCCGGCAAGACGGAGAACAGCTGGGGACATCAGATCCGGAGCTATGTCCTCGCTCCCTATCAAATGGTCAAAGACCTCCGCACGGGCGTCGAGAAGGGCAATCCGGGCGCTGTTCTCGATGGCGATCTGGACGACTTCATGGCCGCCGCGCTCGCGGCAAGAGTGGGCGCCACCCGAAGCGATGCCTCCGCTCAGGCACAGTAAGCCCAAGACTTGCGGCGGTCCGGCTGACCTCGACCGCTGTCCCGGTGGGGGCTCAAACGTCGGACTTTGCGCCGCGTCGCCTTGCGGCACTTCCTAGCCGCTCCGCGTAACCTAGACGTCATCCAACCAACGATCAAAATTCTGTGGACCTTCGCGTCAAGGGCACCTCCGATCCTTCTTAGCAACTTGTGGTTGCAGCATCGTTATGTTACGTTCGGTTCGCTTAACTAACGAACAGGTTTCGGCGCGTGGATGATGTCACAGACTGGTCTGATGTCGAATTCTTCGCGCCTCGGTTAAGGCCGCGAAAAACCAATGACTTCCTGTCGATTTTGGCGAATACAGTCCTGATTTGGGACATCCTGTCATGCGCGATGACGGGCGCCGCGGCTCTGTTCGTCTATGTTCGCTACAGCATGCAGGGACTTGTTGATCCACAAACACTCCAACCTTTTCAACGAGACATAATATTTAGCGCAGTCATTGCAGCACTTATACTTCGTAATTCAAGCAAAGAGCTCGATCCTCACAGCCATTCCACGTGGCATATTGTCATGTTAGCGGAACGCAACTGCCTCATATCCTTTTCAATCCTGATCTCGATAGGTCTGGTCACCCGGACAACCAATGACCTCGCCCACAAGTGGCTGATACTTTGGATGATGATGTTCGCCTCCGCGGTCGGATTATCCCGTTACGTACTCGGACAGTATCTGCATTGGCTGCTTGGCCGCGGAGAGCTTCGGGAGGCTGTGGCGATCATCGGGGCGGCCGGCTCGCGCGAACGCGTGGCGAGCCGGATCTCTGCGGAGGCCGACGTCATCGGCATGTTTACTGCCATTGATGTTGCAATTGATACCGTCATTGATGAGGACGCGGACGAGGAGCAGGACGACGGCCTAAAACACCTCTTTGAACTGGGCCGGGCGGGCAACCTGGACGCAGTGATACTGTCGTTCGACTCCCAAAGTCACCCCGGCCTGCAATCTGTCATCGACAAGCTGAAGCAATTACCACTGCAAGTCGCACTCTGTCCCAATAGTGACTGGGCGGGATGCACAGCGCCGCGGATGCGGATGTTGGGCGGCATGCCCATGAAAGTCGTCGCCGACCGGCCCATCAAACACTGGGACCTAGTCGTGAAAACTGTGTTCGATAAGTTGGGCGCAGTATTTCTGCTTCTTATACTTTCACCGCTAATGGCTTGCATTGCTTTGGCTATCGCAGCGACCAGTTCAGGCCCGGTCATCTTCAGGCAGTTGCGCCGCGGTTGGTGCGGCAAGGAATTCGTCATTCTGAAATTTAGAACGATGCATTGCGGTCACACCGTAAAAATTCAGACCAGGCGTAATGATCCCCGGTGCACACTTGTCGGTCGCTTTCTTCGCAGTACTAGCCTCGATGAACTCCCGCAATTGTGGAACGTGATTTCGGGCGACATGTCCCTTGTCGGCCCAAGACCGCACGCGGAGTCCCTGCACGATCTCGATCAGGCTGAGCACGATATTGTCGCCGAATATGCCCAGCGCCATCGCGTGAAGCCCGGCCTGACAGGCTGGGCACAGGTCAACGGAGCACGTGGAGCAACCGAATCTCAGCTGCAATTGAGGCGAAGGATAGAGCTGGACCTGTACTACATCGACAATTGGTCCATTATGCTGGATCTGAGAATTCTTCTGAGAACCCCGCTCGTCATGGTCGGGGAGCGCGCGTTTTGACCCTTTTTGATGTCATGGCGCGCCGCTGGCACGGCGCCGGGCCCGAGCCGGTGCATAAAGCGCAATTCGCCAGCGCGGCCATTAGTCCCAGGCAGGCCGCCGGGTTGGGACTTCTTGGCGAGGTACTTGCGAGATTGCCGGGTGTGGAAAAGCCGATGATCCAGGTCATCTCAGGCGCACCTTCCGGAAGTGCCATGCCCGTAGCACGAGCCTTGGCCATATCCGCAGCCCAACGATTCGGCCGAACATTGTTGATCTCATCTGAAGATTCGGGCAGCCATGATATGCCAGCCCGCGGCCTATCCTGGCTCTTGTCAGAATTGAGCGTCGAGAGTGCGGATACCAAAATTCCGGACGGCAGCGTGGCTGGTCTCTATCACATACGACAACGCGACGACCTCCAAGGAAGCGCACAACTGCAAGGCTGGTTTGGCGAGCCTCATGGTATCAGCTTTATTGTTGTCAGCTCCCGAGCCATTGCCGTCGAGCCACGAACCATCGCGCTGGCATCCGGCTGTCACGGGAGTATTCTTGCCGTCGAAGCAGGACGCAGCCGCGCCGAAGACGTCGCAACGCAAACACAGCAGTTGGCATGCGCCGGGGTAAGAGTGCTCGGCTCTGTTCTCTATAATGCACCACGCCCATACATCGGAATTCTGCGGACACATCATTCAACATGATGCGCGCACAGCATACCAATTCTTCGATTGCAACATTGACCATGTTGGCAATCTACGTGGAGCTGACCATCAGTGCGAATTTCCTGACTTATATTGGCTTGCCCTATGTGACAGAAGGCGGTGCCTTGATCCTGAAACTGCATCCGGGCACTGATCTTCTGATCATCTCATTCAGCCTGTTTCTACTATCAGATATTTCGGCAAACCTTTCATTGCTGCCTGTTTCATTGTTCACATACTTCACATCCTTATCCATATGCATGCTATGCTCTCTGATTTTTACCGGAGCCGGCAATCTCATCGTCTTTCTCGATACTTTCTTGCCAGCTGGTCTGGCGGCTGCACTCATTGGCGGCATGACATCCAGAGCGACACTTAGGCTGCGGCTGTCGATGCAATGTCTCTTCGTCATGAACGCAGTAATGGCTTTGGCAGAAGCGTTTACGAAATGCACGTTGATCCCGCTTTACCTCAACAATGAATCATACAGCCCGAAGCTCGACGAATTCAGGCCTATGGCGCTCTATGACCATCCTCTCACTGGCGCCCTCATGACAATGATGGGTATGGCGCTCGCGCCGTCATCTGGAATACGAAGACGCGCCTATTTGATACTGATGTGGTTGGCCATGCTCACGTTTGGTGGAAGGGTCGCCATCGCCACGTCCATGACAGCGATCCTTCTCACAAAAGGCTTGCCGATCATCGCCAAATCATTTTCGTGGAACCGTCAAGCGAGGCAGAGGCTTTTCCTTGCAATCGCTGGCCTTTTTGTTGCTGCGCCAATCTTCCTGCTGATCGTTTGGAGCGGATTTGCAGATCGACTATCTAGCCATCTCTATTGGGATGCGAGCGCTCAGATTCGATTGCAGCAATGGAACATCCTCACCTATCTTGATGCGCGCCAGGTATTTTTCGGCACGCCGCGGGAGGAGTTGTTGGAGAATCTCAACGCGTTGCGGCTTTCATCAGGCGTGGGTGTTCTTGAAAACTTCTGGCTGTTGATGTTTGTCGGCCTCGGGATATTTGGATTCCCAGTCTTCTTGGTCATGATTGGTTCCCTCTGTTTTTGGTGCTGGAAAGTCTCAAGTCAAAAGGGCCGAAGCCTGCTCGTCTCGGTCTTGATCGTCGCTTCATCTAGCAATTCATTGGGGCGGAAATCCACCGTCCTCGTGTGTCTCGTCGCGTCGGTCGCGTGTACGGACTGTAAGCCAATCCATGTCCGCAAGGGTACTCTGTGGCGGGGGCTACCCCGGCCGGTCGAGATCGGATGAACGTCCTGCGGATCGCATTCTATATGCATGACCTTTCCGGCGGCGGCGTCGAGCGCATGCGGCTTTCGCTCATATCGGAACTCCGCGCGCGTGGCGCTCACGTAATTCTCATTGTGGGGCAATCGACTGGAGCCCTTGCATCGACGCTCCCACCTGACTTGACCGTCGTGCGACTGGGAAGTGCACGAACTTATCTATCAATTCTGCCATTGGCGCGCGTGATCCGCCGGCTCCGTCCAGACTTTCTCATCTCCAGTCTCGACCACAACAACCTTGCAGCAATGGTCTCAACACGCCTCGCCTGCGTGAGGACGCGCGTCGTGATCTGTCAGCATAATACCCTGTCCGCCGAAGCGGATCTCGGTTGGAAATATCGCCTGGTCCCCTGGCTGTATTGGCTGCTCCGCCATTGGGCTCACGCTATTGTTGCGGTCAGCAACGGTGTCGCGGACGATTTCGCGAAAACGACATCCATTCCCCGGAACCGAATCATCAGGATCTACAATCCCATTTTAAGCTCGGACTTTGCATCTCGCACCGAGTGCTCAAAAGACCTTTCCCAGATCTTTAAATCAGGCGTCAAAAACCTTGTTTTCGCTGGTCGGCTCACGGAACAGAAAAATCCGGCGCTGCTTTTAGATGCTTTCGCCTTGCTAGCCGGAGCGTTGGAGGCGCAACTGATCATACTGGGCGAGGGCCCGCTTCTAGCGTCCCTCGAACAACAAGCAAGTCGGCTCGGTATGACAGACCGAGTGCACTTTTGCGGCTTTCAGACAAACCCACTGCCTTGGATCAAGCAAGCAGACTGTCTGGTGCTCACGTCGCGCTACGAAGGTTTCGGAAATGTGTTGATCGAAGCTCTCGCCTGCGGCACGCCCGTCGTCGCAACGGATTGTCCGCACGGTCCGCGCGAAGCACTCGCCGACGGTGCTTTCGGCGAACTTGTCCCCTGCAATAACCCGCGGCTTCTGGCCGATGCCATAACGCGGACCGTCCAACAAACCCCAGACCGCGCCAGGCTTCGTGGCCGCGCGGCGGCATTTACAGCTTCCGTCTGCGCGGATGAGCATCTTGCTCTGTTCGCCAGGATCGAGGCGGCCCGCCGGCAACATGCCCGCCCCTTCGGCTTGGATTTCACCACCCTGACGGCCTCCGGCGTCGTCGAGACGATCTTGCGCCAAACTGTTAAAGATAGCCTGCGCCTCGTTGTCACCCCCAATATCGACCACGTGCGCCTGCTGCGTCAGACGGCATTCCTCGCAGCCTACAAATCCGCGGACCTGATCTGCCCGGACGGATTTCCATTGGTTGCATACGCGCGGCTCAAGGGCCTTGCCTTGCACGCACGGGTCACAGGCTGCGAACTCTTCACGGGCCTGGCCGACAGCGCGGCGTTTGCGGGAAAGCGGGTCACACTCGTTGTTGAATCAAAATTAACCGAAGCCGCAGCCCGCACATGGGCCAGCGCACGCGGCCTCATCAATCTGTCCGTCTTCACGGCGCCGGCGGGACTTGGCACCGACGAAATCGCCCAGATCAAGCTGGCAACCGCCATCCAGGCCGCACGGCCGGACATCCTGGTCATGACGCTTGGCGCGCCGGTCAGCGAAGTCTTTATCCACCATCATCGATGCCAACTCCCACCCTGCTGGGCGCTCTGCGTTGGCCAGGCCCTTCGCGTTCATCTTGGTCTCACCAAACGGGCCCCCGTCAGTTGGCAAAAACGTGGATTCGAATGGCTGTGGCGCTTGATGCAAGAGCCGCGCAGGCTGTCCGGGCGCTACACGCGCTCCAGCCTATGGTTTGGCGTTGCGGTCCTCCGCGACATCATCCACTCACCTTAGGCGCAGTCATCGGTGCCGCTATATCCGGTGAACCTTGTAGGCACTGGCCAGCGCCTCCTCGATCTGCGCGGCGTGTGCGGGGTCACGCGCCTCCACCATCACCTCAAGTTGTGCCGAGTGGACGCTGGGCGAGGCAAACAGGCGCTGATGCGTGACTTCAATGATGTTACCGCCTGACGCACCTATCTTGCTCGATATGTCGGCCAGCACACCCGGGCGGTCTGGAATCTCCATGCGCAGGCGCAGGAACCTTCCGTCCCGCAGCAGCCCGCGCAGCAGCACGTTCGCCATGATGCGCACATCGATGTTGCCGCCGCAGATCGGCAACCCCACCCGCTTGCCAGCAAAGCGCCCCCGATGCGCAAGCAAGCCCGCCAGGGCCGCGGCACCCGCGCCCTCGGCCACCACCTTCGCGCTCTCTGCCAGCATGGAGATGGCATCCTCCACCAGCAGTTCCGGCGCCACCAGCACCTCGGAGACATGGGACGCAATGATCTTGCGCGTCTCCATCCCCACATCGCGCACCGCAATGCCCTCGGCGATGGTGGCGCCACCAACCTCACAGTCTGGGGCTCCCATGCGCTGCGCCAGTGCGGAGTACGGTGCTACTTGGACGCCGATCACCTGCGTGCGCGGACTGAGCGCCGCCATGGCCACTGCGCAACCACTGATCAGCCCGCCACCGCCAATCGGCACCAGCAGCACGTCCAGTTCAGGCCCATCCTCCACCATCTCCAGCGCCAGCGTGCCCTGGCCGGCCATGATGGCGTAGTCGTCGTAGGGGCTGATGAACAGCATGCCCTCATGTTCAGCCAGATGCGCGGCATGGGCAGCCGCCTCGGCAAGGGTTTCGCCATGCATCACCACCCTTGCACCCCAGGCCGCCGTGCCACTGACCTTCGCCAAGGGCGTGAAGAGCGGCATCACGATGGTGCTTGCCACCCCGTGCAAAGTCGCATGCCGTGCCACGCCCTGCGCATGATTGCCGGCTGACATCGCCACCACCCCGCGGGCGCGCTCCTCCGGCGTCAGCAGTGCCAGCCGGTTTGCGGCCCCGCGTTCCTTGAACGAACCGACCGCCTGCAGATTGTCCAGCTTCAGCGTGATCTCGGCACCCGTCAGGCGCGACAGGACGGCCGCCGGCACCGTCGGCGTGCGCAGCACACGGCCGCGTATCCGCTCGGCGGCATCGCGTATGTCGGTAATCGTCAGGTGTGGGGACAGCGCATCCATGCCGGGTTTCCGCCTGGTGCCTGCAATCGCGTCAGATGAACTGGAAGTTCAGGATCTCATAGCTGCGGTCGCCGCCCGGGGCCGGCACGCTGATAGTGTCCCCCTTTTTCTTGCCGATCAGGGATTTCGCCAGCGGTGAACTGATGGACAGCCGCTTTGCCTTGATGTCCGCCTCATAGACGCCGACGATCTGATACGTCGCCTCTTTCTCTGTCTCCTCGTCCAGCAGGCTGACATGGGCGCCGAACTTGATGCTGTCGCCCTTCAGCGCGGACGGGTCGATCACCTCCGCCGCGCCGATCACCTCCTCCAATTCCTGGATCCGGCCCTCGATGAAGCTCTGGCGTTCACGTGCCGCGTGATACTCGGCGTTTTCAGACAGATCGCCATGGCTGCGCGCTTCGGCAATGGCCAGGATGATGGCAGGCCGCTCCACGCTCTTCAGGTTGCGCAGTTCGTCTTCCAGGTTCTGGAGGCCTTGGGCGGTCATGGGAAATTTCTGCAAAGGCCGGATCCTCAAAGCTGACTGGTTCGGCACGTCACGTGCCGGGTCTAGGGTTGAATACAACGCACGCGTCACCGGCAGGCCCGGGCCGCGGCCTGCCGTGACGCTGTGAGCCAACTACCTTACGGGGTATCGCGGGTGTTGCAAGCCGGTGACGCCCGTCTAGAACGCGCGTCTGAAATACGATTGCAGGGGGGCCACCTCAAGGGTCCCGGCCTTCAATGCGCCAATGGCGTGGATAGCGGCCCTTGCCCCGGCAAGTGTCGTATAGTGCGGCACGCCGTGCGTCAGCGCCGTCCGGCGGATGTCAAAACTATCCGCCGTCGATTGCGCCCCGTGGGAGGTGTTGACCACCATTTGGATGTCGCCGGAACGGATGGCGTCCACGCAATGCGGGCGGCCCTCCAGAACCTTGTTGATCACGCCCACCGGCAAACCCGCCTCCCGGATCCGCGCCGCCGTGCCGCGCGTGGCCAGAATGGCAAAGCCCATATCCGTCAACCGCCGGGCAAGTCCCGGCAGCCCCGCCTTGTCGCTGTCCCGCACGGACAGGAACACCGTGCCCGCCTCCGGCAACACCACGCCCGCGCCCAGCTGCGCCTTCGCGAACGCCCGTTCAAAGCTATGGTCCAGCCCCATCACCTCGCCCGTCGATTTCATCTCCGGCCCCAGGATCGTGTCCACGCCCGGGAACCGGGCGAACGGAAACACCGCCTCCTTCACCGCCACATGCGGGCTGATCGCGGTATCGTCCAGCTTGAAGGACGCCAGTTCCGCCCCCGCCATCACCAGCGCGCCGATTTTTGCGACTGCCACGCCGGTGGCCTTGGCGACGAAGGGGACGGTGCGGCTGGCCCGCGGATTGACCTCCAGCACATAGATCGCGCCGTCCTTGATGGCGAACTGCACGTTCATCAGCCCCACCACGCCCAGTGCGCGGGCAATCGCCTCGGTCTGGTCCTGCAATTCGCTGATCGTCACCGGCGACAGGCTATACGGCGGCAGCGAACACGCGCTGTCCCCGGAATGTATCCCCGCCTCCTCAATATGCTCCATCACGCCGGCCACATACACGGTGCGGCCATCCGCGATGCAGTCCACATCCACTTCAATTGCATCGTTCAAATAGCGGTCGATCAATACCGGCGTGTCGCCTGACACACGCACGGCTTCGCGCATGTAGCGATGCAATTGCGCCCGATCGAACACGATCTCCATCGCACGGCCACCCAGCACATAACTTGGCCTGATCACAACCGGGTAGCCGATCCGTTCGGCAATGGCCTCCGCCTGGTCCGGCGCGCGCGCAATGCCGTTCTCCGGTTGGCGCAATCCCAGTTTCTGCAGCAATTGCTGGAAACGTTCGCGGTCCTCGGCAATGTCGATTGCATCCGCCGTCGTGCCCAGCACGGGAATGCCCGCCGCCGGCAGCGCCTGGCTCAGCTTCAGCGGCGTCTGTCCGCCATACTGCACGATGCAGCCAAGCACCCGGCCCCGCTCCTGCTCCCGGCGCACCAGCGCAATCACGTCCTCCGCTGTCAGCGGCTCAAAATACAACCGGTCGGACGTATCGTAATCCGTGCTCACCGTTTCCGGATTGCAGTTGACCATGATCGTTTCATAGCCCGCCTCGCGCAGCGCGTAGGCGGCATGCACGCAGCAGTAATCGAACTCAATCCCCTGGCCGATCCGGTTCGGCCCACCGCCCAGGATGATGATCTTGTCACGGTCTGTCGGATCAGCCTCGCACACCGGCGTGCCCCAGCCGCCCTCATAGGTGGAATACATATACGGCGTGGCGGACGCGAACTCGCCCGCGCACGTGTCGATGCGCTTGTAAACCGGCCGAACCCCAAGCTTCTCCCGCGCGGCGGCAACGTCGGCCTCACGGTTCTTCGTCAGCTGCGCCAGCCGCTTGTCGCAAAACCCCAACGCCTTCAGCCGGCGCAGCGCGCCAGCCTCGCGCGGCAGTCCGTTCGCGGCAATTGCGCGTTCCGCCGCCACGATCTTCTCGAGCTCGCGCAGAAACCACGGATCAAACTTGCACGCATCGTGAATGTCCTCCACGGACATCCCTGCGCGTAAAGCCTGCGCCGCCATCAGGATGCGATCCGGCTTCGGCGCGGACAGCGCTGCCCGAAACGCGTCCCGCCCGCCATCGCCCGGCGGCTCGATCTCGTCCAGCCCGGAAAACCCCGTCTCCATGCTGCGCAACCCCTTCTGCAGCGCCTCTGCAAAACTGCGCCCAATGGACATCGCCTCGCCCACGGACTTCATGCTGGTGGAGAGCAGGGCAGGGGTGCCGGGAAATTTCTCGAACGTAAATCGCGGTATTTTCACCACCACGTAGTCGATTGTCGGCTCGAAACTCGCCGGCGTCGTCCGCGTGATATCGTTGGCAAGCTCGTCCAGTGTATATCCCACCGCCAGCTTGGCCGCGATCTTGGCAATCGGAAAGCCGGTCGCCTTGGACGCCAGCGCCGAGCTGCGCGATACGCGCGGATTCATCTCGATCACCAGCATCCGGCCATCGGCGGGGTTGAGCGCGAACTGCACGTTGGACCCACCAGTATCCACGCCGATCTTGCGCAGACAAGCGATGCTCGCATCCCGCATCCGCTGATATTCGCGGTCCGTCAGCGTCAGGGCAGGGGCCACCGTCACGCTGTCCCCCGTATGAATCCCCATCGGGTCCACGTTTTCGATAGCGCATATAATGATGCAATTATCCGCGCTGTCGCGCACCACCTCCATCTCATACTCTTTCCAGCCCAGCACGGATTCTTCGATAAGAACCTCGGTGGTGGGCGAGGCGGCCAGGCCGCTCGCGGAAATAGCCTCGAACTCCTCGCGGTTATACGCGATCCCGCCCCCCGTGCCGCCCAGCGTGAAACTGGGCCGAATCACCGCCGGCAGCCCGATCTGCACCAGCGCCTCACGCGCCTCCTGCATCGTATGCGCAATGAAACTGCGCGGCGACTCGATCCCGATCTCCGCCATCGCATCGCGGAATTTCAGCCGGTCCTCCGCCCGGTCGATCACATCGGCCTTCGCCCCGATCAGCTCCACATTGTATTTCGCCAGCACGCCGCGCGCATCCAACTGCATCGCCGTATTCAGCGCCGTCTGCCCCCCCATCGTCGGCAACAACGCATCCGGCCGCTCCCTTGCGATGATCTTCTCCACCATCTCCGGCGTAATCGGCTCGATATACGTCGCATCCGCCAACCCCGGATCCGTCATGATCGTCGCCGGATTGGAGTTGACCAGAATGACGCGATATCCTTCGGCGCGCAGCGCCTTGCATGCCTGCGCGCCTGAATAATCGAATTCGCAGGCCTGGCCTATGACAATCGGGCCCGCGCCGATAATAAGTATGGAGCTAATATCGCTGCGTTTGGGCAAGTCAAGTGCGCTCCTGAAACCGCGACATAAGTATCAGAGGCTTTCGGTCATCCAAAATCGCCACAAGTCCAGCTTGGCTATCATCAATAAGCAAGCCGCCCTCAAGGTAGCTAAAGCTCTCATACCCAAGCGCAAATTCGCCGGATTCGACAACGCCGACTACAGTACCTGAGTAGCCATCTAAATTAACGGTATCACCTAATCTCGGCACGTCTCCGGAAAGGTAACGCACGGGCGAATCGCCGTCGTAGCCTGGGCCGATGCTCAGAGCGTTGACTATTCCAACGCCGACAATCGTGTGCCCTTCCCGTATCGCGAAGGTTGCTCCCGGTCGAAATGCATCATACGGCGGATCTGAATACATCGGGACAAGCGTGACAGCCAGAGGAGAGTTAAAAGGTCTTCTCTGCGGCGCGCCCACAAATATCATAGCAAAATGCGTTTCAAGATTTTGTCGGCCGGGCGAGTCAGCCGAATGAATTTCCACGTCATCGATTACAAAGGTGGGACGATAGCCGCCCGACCTCATCGCTCCATCCGACAGTGGTGTCTTGCGGCCACCCTGCTCGGTGTTAAGCAATTCGATGCAGCAGATGAGATGCGGGAGATTCTCCCTCCAAACTTCACGCAATCTCCAGCCGCCGCTCCACGCGCTCCGTGCGATCCTCTAGCCGATCAATTCGTGACGACAGGCTGGCATAATGATTGGCCTCGGTCGCCGCGAAATTCGCCACCGCAATCTCCAACGTCGTCAGCCGGTGCTTCACCTCGCGCACATCAAGCTTGATGTCGGCAATGTCGCTCCGAATGGCACGCAGATGCTCTAGTACAAGACTCTCACTCATGTCGGCCCCACACGCGCTACCTCACCACCCATCATACCCACAAACCGCGAGAAAAGGTGCCCACTATCGCTCGGCCCCGGGCTCGCCTCCGGATGATACTGCACCGAAAACGCCCGCTTCCCCGCGCAAGCAATCCCCTCATTGCTCCCATCAAACAAACTCGTGTGCGTGACGACCACGCCCTCCGGCAGGCTCGCATCATCCACCGCAAACCCATGATTCTGGCTGGTGATCTCCACCTTCCCCGTCACCAAATCGCGAACCGGCTGATTAGCCCCCCGATGCCCCTGCGCCAGCTTGTAAGTCCTTGC
>CAZZYR010000030.1:0-3557 GCA_964658235.1 uncultured Acetobacteraceae bacterium
GGCTGTGGATGCCTGATATCGTGTTTTCCGCCTTGCCCGCGGCCAACGCGGTCTTTCCTCTAGCATGCCGCCTGGCACGTTCCCGGCCCAGCGTGTTCACCTCGCACCATTCGCCTGCGTTCACATACGGGCGGTTCAATAACCGGATGGATGGTCTTGTTGGCTCCGGCACGTCCGTGACGCGCATCATCTGCGTGTCCGCGGCGGTGGCAGCATCGCTTACCTGCAAATCCACGCGCTATCGTGATAAGGCGATCGTTATTCGCAATGCGCTACCGCCCGCGATGGAAGATTTCACAGCGCGACTGAGGGCCAGGCGGCAGAACGGGTATGTCCGGGGGCTGAGGCTGATCGCCTGCGGCCGGCTGGCGGAACAGAAGAACTATCCGGTGCTGATCCGCGCTTTGGCACAGGTGCGTGACGTTACGCTGGATATCATTGGCGCCGGACCGGACGAGACGGCCCTGCGCGCGTTGGCGCAGGCAAGCGGCGTGTCGGACCGCGTGGCCTTTCTCGGATTGATGCCGCGCGAGGCAGCGCTCTCCGTCATAGCCACGCGCGACGTATTTGTGCAGCCAAGCCTGTTCGAGGGCCATAGCCTCGCTCTTATCGAGGCGGCACGCATCGGCATCCCGATGATCGTGTCGAACGTCGCGTCCCAGATCGAGGCTGTGACAAACAAAAATGGCACGCTTTGCGCGCTGACGCACGATCCGCACGATCCGAAGGCTTTGGCCGAAGCAATCCACCGCATGGTCACCGAGGACACAACCCGCCACCACTTTGAGGCTTTGGCGGCCGGATTGGGCGACGAGGTAAGTTTTGCCGGGATGGTGGATGCCTACGAGGCGTTGATCCGGGAACATCGCCCGCAGGCCATGCCGAGCCCGTGAAATTCCTGGCTGCCCCTATCGCAGCCGTCACACGCGCCGCAAGGCAACCACGTCGCTCAGTGCATCGAAACGCGCAGCCAGCGATGCGGCGATCAGCGTCCAGTCCAATTTATGTTCGGCCGTCACGCAGGCGCCGCGCAGCAACCGCGCGCGCAATCCCGCGTCGCTGCCGAGCCTACGAATGGCGTCCGCAAGCGCCGTTGCGTCACCGGGCGGCACAAGCAAGCCGTTCTCGCCATGCACAACAACATCCGCCAAACCACCTGTGGCGCTGGCCAGAACGTAGCGCCGGCCGGCATAGGATGCAGCCAGCACGCCACTCTGCGTCGCACTCAGATACGGCAGGAGGATGCACTCGGCAGACTGGATATCCGCCATGATCCGCGTTGGTGGCACAAACCCGTTGAAGACCGTCACCTCGGGCAGGCATGCGAATCTACCCTCAAGCCGGTCCAGCTCCGGCCCGCGTCCCGCGATGGACAGCGAAAACGGAAAACCCTCCGCATGCAACGCCTCGGCGGCAATCAGCAGTATTTCGACCCCCTTATAGGCCTCCATGCGGCCGAAGAAATACAGGCGCAACGGCGGATCCGCCGGCGGCGGTATCAAGCTGTCCGGCTCCAGGATCACCCCATGTTCGCTCACCAGCAGCCGTTCGCTCAGTGCCGGCAGAAGGCCGATTATTTGCCTTGCACAAAAGTTTCCATGCACCACAACCCGATCCGCAAGGTTCCGCAGATAGGCGGCGATCCGGGCAGTCCGTCTCGCCGCCGCCGCGTCACGGCCGGCATGCGCTGTTGGATCGTGTACGGTCACGATGATACAGGCAGTTGGCCGGAACAGGCGGGCCAGGACGGCATTGAACACCGCGCGCCGAGGTCCAGCGGCCTCCTGGAAGTGTACGATGGTGGGTTTGAACCGCCGAAGGGTCAGATAAAGTCCGACCAGTTCAGCGGCCGTTTTGAAGCGTGACGTGATCAGGCGTGCGTTGACGGGACATCCGACGTGTCGGCCGGCGTACTCGTCCGCGAGTTGCCTTGAATCTACACAGACCAACACATTGCCGTGCTGTGCCATGGCAGCAGCATAGCGCACCGCGTATTCGGGGAAATGCGGCGCGATGATGGCCAGACGCATCATACGCGTTCGCCTCGCCGGACAACACGCTGCACCAGTGCGGATGCTTCATCAGGCGTGGCCAGCACCCAAAGATACAGGCCGGCAGACGCAAGAGTGTAGACGCCGCATTGGACAATCAGCGTCGGCAGCGTCTGGCTGTGCATCAGGAGCCCAGCCTGTCTGCATAGAAACGCTGCCGTCACGAATAGGCACGGCGGTATGGCGTGCCGCCAGGAGATAGGGCTACGGCCGATAATCCTGATGACAGTGGCCGAGCGCAGCGCATTGACGGCGCCGAAGGTGATCGCCACGGCGAGAGCAGCACCCGTGGCCTGCATCAAGGGGATCAGCACCAGCAGGCAGGCAACCAGCAACACCGCGCCACCAGTCAGGATCACCACCTCCAGCCGGTGCCGGCCTGTCATCGACAGGACATATCCCAGTGGTGCCAGCGTGGCGCTGATGAACCAGCCAGTGCCCAGAAGCACGGGCAGCAGCCACGGAAAGTTGAAGCCGTGGCCGAATATCAGGCTCAAATCGGTGCCGAAGACCGCCACGCCGCCCAGCAGGTAGCCACCCATGATGGACGCCTTGCGCAGATACGCCATGAGGGCAGCATTGATGCCCGCGGTATCCTGGTTCTTGTACGCTAGCGCGATCTGCGGGCCCAGGGTTTGGGAGACGGCATTTGGGTAGATCTGGATAAGTTGGGCCACGCTGCTGATGGCCGTGTAGCCACCGGTGATCTGCGGCGTCGTTAACGCCGCCAGGATCAGAATGTCCACCAGCCGTATCAGCTGATACACCAGCAGGGAGATTGCCATCCAGAGCGATTCCGACAGGATCAGCCGGAGCTTCCCCATCAGGATCGCGGGCGGCATCGGTGTGGGGCGCGCCCGGCGGCCGAGGTCCGCCCAGCCAATCGTCAGGAAGGACACCAAGAACACCGCCGAGTTGACGACCGTTATGCTTTTGACGCCGCCGCCGGCGAGAAGGACTGCAGCTGACAAGAGTATGCGTAGGATCGGCTGCGCGTAATTAACGATGCCGAAATACAGCACGACGCGGTCAAAAACCCGGTAGAGCGCGCCCGAGATCTGGATGTCCGCGGCAAAGACCAGCCCGGCCATCGTGATGGCGCACAGAGCGGCAAAATCAGGGATATCCGGATATAGACGCTGCAAGAGCGCGCCGAGGCCAGCCAACAGCGCACCCAGCAACAGCAGGTTGCAGGCGGCCACCAGCAGGCGCAGGGCGCGCGACGTTGTCGCGAGTTCACCCGGCTGCTCCCGGTAGAAGCTGGCGTGTTTCAGGAGTGCCAGATCCAGGCCGAGCGGCATCACGATGACAAGGACGCCAGCCAGGCTTTTCAGGATACCGAGCGTGCCGAAACCGGCGGCGCCGAGCGCGCGGGCGATGAGCACCCCGGTTGCAAAAACCGTGACCTGCTGTGCAAGGAGGCCGCCGGAGATAATCAACGTTTCGCGGGACTTCATATGAGCCCGTCCATCATCGCGCAGCCCGTGCGGCACGCGCACCGATGGC
>CAZZYR010000030.1:3567-12683 GCA_964658235.1 uncultured Acetobacteraceae bacterium
TGGCATTGGGCAAAGCCGGCATTCTACCGCAGCTGACGTGGTGGCCTCGAACCAAAACCTATCCCTAACAGCTGGCACGTATTATCTTGTCCATGCCAATCTTGTCTCTGGCATGGCGCATGCTAACACCCCGCGTGTATATCAACACCCGATATACGCGCTGGCGGCCACAACTCGAACGCCGGCACGTTTGCAGGCGATACCCCTTATGCATTCGAACTCGGCGTAGCGGAACACTCTTATGGACATGATCGACATCGACCGCTCCCTGGAATCTGCCTCCAAAGCGATGCTGGTCAGTGTTTGGCGTCACAAGATACTATTCGTGGTGGTTGCCACGATCGTCTGCGTGCCGGCGATCACCGCGTTGCTTCTGGTGCGGCCCACCTACGAGGGCTCCACCTTGCTTGTCAGCGGGCAGGTCAATCTCGCCCAGGGGCCTGAGCAACCGCGCACATCCACCGTAACACCTGAGGCATTGTCCAGAATTGCTGAGAGCGAGGAGGTTGTCTCCGCAGCCATTCAGAAGGTTGGACTGGACAAATTGGCTGCGGGCCCCGCCGGCCACACTGAGTCGATCTTCCAACGCGCCCGGCACTGGTTGTTCCCCGCACGGGTGCCACCCCCACGCGCCCTGCCACAACTCGAAGCAGACCTTCCACGCATTAAGCTTGGGCTGGCCGTGCATACGGAGACGAATTCGGAGGTGATCCGTATCTCCTATCGCAACAAGGATCCGGTTGTGGCGGCGGACTTCGCCAATGCGGTGGCGCAGGCATTCGTGGATCGGCAGATCCTGCTCTATAGCAGGCCAGGCGCCGTCGATTTCTTCAAGCGCGAGCAGCAGCGGTTCGAAAATCAAGCCAAAGCTGAGGCGGACAACCTGCAGCAGTTTGAAACCCGCACCGGGTTCTATTCAGCGAGCGACCAGAAGCTCCTTTGGCTTAAGCGCCTGAATGACCTTGATGTGGCTCAGGCGCTGACGAATGGCCTGATCACTCAGAAAAGCGGCCAGCAGGCGGCCCTGGCGGAATCGCTACACAAACTTGCCCCCGTCGCGCGTTCGCCATACGTCTCGGCACTGGTTGATAATCTCAGCGGCGGTCGCAGCGGGGACCCGCAGGGGAGTGTCGGCACCTTGCTGAGTCAGACGGCCGACCCGCCGCAATTGCTGATCAAGGTCTATCAGGATTCGATGGTGACGCTCTTTCAAACCAATGCCGATTTGGCCGGCGCCCGAAATCTGCAGAAGCAGCAACGGGCGGAAATCGATGCGGTCCGCGCCGACCTCGACAGGCTGACCGACAACGAGCAGGAGTTCGATAGGCTCACCCGCGCCGTGGCCCAGGCGACGTTCAACGCGGACGTCTTTGCGAAGCGGATGGTGGAGGAGCAGATCAACGCCGAGTTGAGTGCGGCGCGTTTTTCATCTCTGAAAGTTATCCAGAAGGCGACGGTTCCGTTGCGGCCCGTCAGCCCGAATTATCCGGTGGCAACGATCGCCATCCTGCTTGGCAGCCTTCTGGCTGGCACCGGAGCGGCACTTTTGAGAAGCCGGCTCGTCTGAGGAGCACGCGGTCTGTCTAGATGAGACAGCGGCGCTGCATTTGATCCGGCACACCGCGGGCAACACTGTGGTTGTATCAATCAATCCCGGAGACAAGCTCGCGCCCGGCACAGTTCCGCTTCAAGGATTCGTGCAGTTTTGAGAACCTTGCTTGGAACGTTGGCGGCATCGCCCTGGTGAAGGTCGATGCTGTTGCCGATGACGACGTAAGGCAAGGTGACCTGCTCTGCCTCGAGGTTGTAGGACGCCGGCTTGTTCGGATAGGCATCCACGTCACCCGCGTAACCCCGCCAATATACCTCTTCACCAGCTTGGCCTGGCGGCGGAGAGGCGCAGTTGGGATGCAGACCGGGCGTAGAAGCGACGCCGACCGGGAATTTTAGCTGCCTCGGATGCAGGGGCATTTGGCACCGGACTTTTTCGCCACCGGCAAACCGGCGGGTGCGCAGCATCGATCGGCAAGGTCGGGGACGCGCGATTGCGCACGCGCCATCCGGGTTACGAAAGCTGCACTCGCGCGTGTTATGACAACCTAAGGGCGAGTGCTCTCCCCAAAAAAGAAGGCCAGACTCAAGTCGAGGGCAAGACGCAACAAGCGTCATGTCGCCGCTGCGATACTTGATTTGACTAATAAAAGAAGCCCATTAGCCGTTCGTCCAGAGAGTAACTCGTATTCCATAGATATTTTTGGATCTCATTTTTTGGGATAATACTACCATTCAGCGACTTTAGAATTGTAGCAAACTTGAAATAGTTACTTTTTTGTGTTGTTTCTACTTCCGGTGGCATCGCGGTGGACAGGGCCACCATTGCGACCGTCTACCGACGCCAGATAGTCTAAAATATGTTATTGTCACGCTACCGGATCGGTTGTAGACATTATCTCTATTTTTAGTCCGACCTTGGTCGCTGTAGGCGTCTCATGAAGCCTTTTTTCCGTCCGGCACCCTCATCGCGCTTGCGCCAGAGCTGCACCCATTCAGTCGTGCAGGCGTGCGCTCGTTTTGCTCTCGCATGGGGCGGGGCCGCCACGTGCCTGTTGCTCTTCTGCACGGCGCCGTCGGAGGCGGCGCCTCCGTTTCCGGTGGGCGTCTACGTGGGCAACCCGAATGGTTCAACGCCCGCCGATGAAGCCACCTTCGAGGCAAATTTCGCCAGCTTCCAATCCGCCATGGGCGTCAGGCCAAGGCTGATCACCACGTACGTGGACTACCGTCAGCAAATCTCTAGTTGGCCGAGCAACGCATCATGGCAAGCCTGGTCAAACGCCCAGTCTTCAGTGGCAAGAACTCTCACTCCGGTCATCGGCTTCCCGATGGCAACCATCGCGCCGGGCGCAATGACGCCGGATCAACAATTCCAGGCTTTTGTGGCTGGGCAATATGACAGTGCGATCCAGGGCGTGGTCCAGGCTTGGGTCGCGAACGGATTTAAAACACTGTTTTTCAGGCTCGGCTGGGAAATGAACATCACCGGCCCCACCTACGCGGGGAGCGACGCGCAAAGCCAAGCGGACTGGGTGGCCGCATTTCAGCACATCCATGCAGTGATCAAGAAAGCCGCGAAGGCGGCTGGCATACGCGCTTGGATCGTATGGAACCCAAACGTCACAAACTACAGTTACGCCAATGCCATCACCAGCCTCTATCCTGGCGACCGCTTCGTTGATGTTGTGGGAATCGACATCTATGCCGATATGTATCCATATGCCGACAGCCAGTCCCCGCCCACTTATCATGATTGGGCAACAGGACAGGAAGACACCAGCGTCGCGGCGTTCATCGCCGACCCTGTAAATCGGGCGCATTATTGGAGCTACCCGGCGGCCACCGCATGGGTCAACGACAGCAGCGGCGGCCACTGTCAGAGCTTAGACGACATCATCCAGTTTGCCCGCGCCCACGCCAAGGCGATTGCAATCCCGGAGACCGGGGCTGGCGCTACGCCTGCCGACGTCGCGGACGACCCGACCTTTCCGCAATGGCTGGCACAGCACCTTACAGCAGCCGTGGCCGCGGGCAGCAAGGTCGCGTTCGTCAATATCTGGGACTCAAACGGCGGCGGCAGCTACGAATTTTCCTATGCGGCGGACGGCAAGCCGATGGAGCGCCTAGCATGGCGGCAATATTTCGGACGGTAGCCGTGCCGGCGGACTGGCGTGTTGAGCAGGAATTCTCGGATCCTCAGGCGGCGGCTTCCGGCGTGAAGCGAGCAATACAGATCAGGAGGAATACCGGAAACAGCACCGGCGCGAACTCCTGGTAGCCGCCAGTGATCATGAGAAACGCCATTGATGGCAACACCAGCGTCCGCTGTATGCGTGACCTCTCCGCCCTGAGGATGAGGCCCAGATAGAGGAGCAGGCCCGGAACTCCGTATTCCACGACGATCTTGACCGGCGTGTTGACACCGAAATCGAATGGCAAGTCGATCCGCTCGGCAACGCCGGCGCCAATCCCGGTCAGCCACGCCCAATCATTGGACGAAAATACGCGGTGCAACATCAGGAACGGCGTCACGAAGCGCAGATAGCCGCTTGTACCGACTTGATTGACCTCCCCAAACCGATTGACGAACACCTGCGCGACATCCGGCGCCAGAATAACGGCCCCGTAGGCAAGCAGCAGGAGCGACGCCCCGCCCGCAAGCATGATCACGAGGCCACGTGACCCTTGCGTCAATCCGACCGTCAGCAGAAAACTCGCCATGATGATCCATCCCGTGCCGGAAAATGAGAGGATCAGCGCCAACACAAACAGCGCCAGATAGGCCGTGCGGCGCGCCACCAAAATTTCCAGGATCAAAGCCATAGCCATGGCTTGTGAGAAAATTGACGGTTCCAGGAGGAAAAAGCCATTGGACTTCATCAACTGGCCGATCCCGGTGGGAATCACGAGATTGTAGCCAGCTTCGAAAAGCAGGCGCGCCGGCATGAAGGGAGTGAAGGTGAAGAGGCTCAATCCCACGATTTGCGCGAAGAACTGCAGGACACCGGCAATGGCGATCAGCACGAGAATGTCCCCTGCCCGCCGCAAAAAACGCTCCTCGTTCACCGGCACGGCGAAAGACAGCGTGCAGAAACTGGTGACCAGCAGAAATTGCAGTATGGAGTTCGTGCTGTATTGGACGGCATAGGAATTTGGCGCCAGAGCCTGCACACCCGCACCAAGCAGCAGCCACACCGAGAACATAACGAATATCGCCAGCCGACCGCGATGGAACACCAGACCGCCTTGAAGCATCGCGATGCATGCCAGCAGAAAACCGACCGGGAAGACGACATCCACGCCGTTGTCCCCAACCGGGATGGCAAAGCGCTGCAAGAAGAGGCTGCAAATCAGGAGGCCGGCGCCGAAAATACCAATGCGGCGCGTGACCCGCAAATGGTGCTGGTCCTGCGATTGCTCCTGGGATGGCGGGGAATCAGTGGTCAGCAATGGCGGGGCACCACATCCAGTCACCCCTCCATAGCGGCTTCGAACCTGTCTGCAAACCCGGTGCGCCGTTCGGCCTCCGCCGCTGGCACGAAACGCGCACGCACCGCGCACGTTATCCGTGGCAAGGCCATATTAAACGCGCGTGCGATGAAGTGCGGAGACATTTGGCCCCGCATGACCGCCTATAGAAACTCATCTGGTCTGGGTAGACAGGAGGATACGGCGATGGGAGCACAATTGGCGAAGATCGGTGCCACCTCGCTGCCCGCCATGGCGTTCTTGATGTGTGTATCCGTGTGCCCCCCGAGCGCTGCACAGGACGTGGACCCCGGCGAAAGCTGGCTGAGAACGCCAAGCAACCCGCTCGATACCCCCCTTCCAGCTCATTCGGGGCTGACGCCCGGCGATGGGGTGCGGCTGCAGCCAGGCGCGCGAAACGCCTTCTCATTGATTATGGGAAGCGCAGTGCCTGGCGCGAACATGCGCGACTCCCAGTCGATCAGGGACCGGTTTTTCCTGAACTACCTGACAGGCGACCTGCACAAGGCGATCGGCAGCCCCATCGACACCGGGCAAGCCAACAACAACACGTTCGCGGCCGTCGCGCGACATTACCCTGTGGGCGACCCGAATGACCTTCATGTGATGGCGCCGGATGGCATGCATTTGCGTGCGATCTGCTCGCACAATCACACAGACTGCAAGCCGGGGCATGTGTGGGGCGCCATGGTCCGCCTGCCGTTCGAGTGGCGGCCGGGAATGACCCTGAAAGTGCGTTACAAGAGCCCGAGACGCGATCATGCCTGGGCGCCCATCTGGATGTTCAGCGGCCAGCAGACTCCGCCGCCGAAGGGTGCGGATCCCTATCGGGATTTCGGCAAGCCGAACGCGCTGTTCCGCACCGGCAACGCCGCTTTCGAAATCGACTGGAACGATAATTTCTCACGCGCAGTTCAAGGCGTGCCCACCGGACAGCAGATCGATTTCGGCACGCCAGATATTTATGGCACGAAATGGCAGAAGAAGCCGCATGCCGTCTATTGGGCAGACGGCGATGGCTGGCGGTATTACAAGGCAAACCCGCCATTTGAACGCACGCCGTTCGATTGGTCCGAGGGGTTCCACGATCTGGTGGGCAATTGGCGCGGCGACGGCAGCAACCTGATCGACCTCCTCGTGGATGGCAAACTGGTCGCCACCACATACATGGAATATCCACAATCCACCTACGTCAACCCGCAAGATGGGCAAGCAAAAACCGTTGCCATGACATTGATGATTGGCAACCAGGCCATCCCTGGCTTCTCGCCAGGTGCAGCGGCCGCCAAGGACAATGATGGCATTCCGGACGGATGGACCATCGTGGTACAGGAGATTTCTGGCTGGTATGGCAACATCGCGGACGTGGACAGGTTACGCGCCTCGGCGAATAACGCTGTCTCCGCGCAGCGCTGAGCCGATGCAGCTCCTCGGGGCATTACGAACGGACCCGACGCTCAATCTCAGGAGGATGGAAGGGCCGCCAGCGCGTTGCAAACCACACCCAGATTATCACGCGACATATCACTGGTTTTATCTTCTCGACCAATCTTTTTACGAAGCCACCGTCCTTTCGAAGCGGATGCCACAAAGGAACACCGCTCAATTTCACAGGATGCCAGAGCGTGTTCAAACGCGGGAGAACCCTCTGGTCGGGCCGAAAGACGAAGTTCCCTGGAGAGTGCGTATAGGTCGAACCGTTCGCAAAATAGAAGCGGTTCACGTTTTCGGCTCGAACATATGCCCCGGCTCCACCGATATCTTCCACCTCCAGCCCATTCGCCGCTGCCACTGAAGCGACGGTAAGCTCATAATGGCCACCCAGCCCGGCACGATACGCCGCGTCCAGCGCCGTGAAAACGGCTCTGTCAATGCGGCAAATCGGTAAAAAGCATTTTATGAAGTTCCTACGGTCCCATCGGACAGCCGAAGGCGTCACAAGAGGTGGGTGTTCACGAAACTCCTTATGGGGAATGTCGTCAATGTGCATAACGGTTGTTGCGATAACGGCTGCGCCGCTAGGCCGAAAGTGCTCGAAGAATACGCTCCAGTAACCTTCCCAGTGCACGTCATATTCCACGAACCAGTATGTATCATAGCCTGCGACCCGATCCGCAAACTCCATGAATACTAAATCAAGATTGCCCGTCATCGACCAGCCCTGTCGATGGCACTTCTCCGGATATTGGCGGCGTAGAAATGCTTCCCGGCTGATCCGTATCACTGCAGGCGCGTCATCACCGGGATAGTGTTCGTCTTCCCTGGCGACACTGAGTATGAGCCGGACATCATGATCGGGCGGCGCCTCGCGCTGCATTCGCTCGAATACCGCCAACACACCATCGGTCAAGACATGCGATATGATTGCGACGGAAATGCGCGCCGCGTTGGGTAGATCTGAAATGTCCAGAGCTGCGATCGGCATTATGTAGGTTGCCCTCCCGCTTTCTTGTTGCTCGCTCTAACTGAGTCGGCAGTCCTGCCGCGGACGCCGACGGTTATCTGTAGACCCGCTATCTTGGAGTAAGCAAGCGCCAGGCTTGCGCTCGTAGCCGCAAATTCGCGTTGACGTAGAAAGAAGCAAACAACCTCTCTCTTAATATGACCTGCTCGAAAGTTTTCGACGGCTTTCCGATGTTGCTCAAAAAATTAAACGTGTCTTTTGAGGGCAGGATCACGCGGTCACCGGCGTTGATGTAAAGATGCTAACGCGTGAAGGACGACACGGCCGCCCGCCGCATGACGGGTCGGCGCCATATGGGCGGTTTACATCTTGGCGTGAGTGCCGAGCCTGCCTATTTATTGCAAATGGAGACTATGTCATCGGGCGGCGTTCCTTGAGGTGTTTCGTTGGCTTCTTTGGTATCACGCGAGGACTTCCGCGTGTAATTGATAGCATTGAACGTAACATCTTTGCACCGCTGGACTTGGGCGGCATATCCACCACCTGCGCGGCACATCTCAACAAACCTCATGTCCTGGACGCACCACGAAGCGGGGAGGCAGGGATCAATTTCGTCCAAGACGATTTGGGGCGCCTGCGCCTCGACAAAGTTCTCGTAGAACGCCAATCAGACGTGAACATAGCACCTTTCCTCCACTGTGCCCTGCGTGTCCCATTGATTTTTGAACCAGATCCAGATGGCAAAGTGCGCCGTAATGTTGTGCAGCAACTGTATAGCCTCCAGCGACTGGGGATGATGTACGAGGAGTATGGGCCAAAGAATTTCGACTTCGCCGTCATTTTGCGCCCGGATCTTCGGTATCTAAATGCCATGCCCTTACGTGAAATACTCGCTCAACTCGGTGTCAACGGAGCGCATACTTGGCGAAGAAGGTTAAAGCCTGCAGCCAGTCTTATAACGCCGGCTTGGCATGAATGGGGGGGCCTGAACGACCGCTTTGCTTTTGCGACGTCCGCCGGCGCAAGAACGTATATGAACCGGCTCGATCATTTGCCCGAATATTGCAGAATACGTCCGGCATTCCAGGGCGAAGCGCTGCTCAAATTTGCCGTAGAACAGGACGGTATTCGGTCCGCGAGGACGTGGATGCGGGCAGAACGGGTGCGGTCCGATGGAAGCGTGGCATGGCGTGACAAACTGGGACGCAAGGAGCGTTTGCGTCTGGCAACACAGAAGATGTTCAATCGACTGCTCTATTGGTAGCCCTTCGTCTGAATTGCGAGTTGTGCACTTTCAAACATGGAACGAGCCGCGAGAACAGCGTCGCCCAGGGCAGCCTGCCAATCGGGTGGCAGGTCAACATCCACATGTGGAGAAGCCGCATCAGAGACTGCCTTAGCCGCTTGCACAAGGCAGTTTGCCAGAGCCTGGGCTGTGGGCTCATCCGCCACTATTCGCGGCGAGACGGCTGCCAGGCCTGCTTTCGTTTTCGTGCCAAAGGTGTTTGTGACGGCGATCCCTCGGCACGCTGCCATTTCCAACACAGGATAGCTTGTATGGGGTGACAGCATGGGACAAAGTAAAATATCCGCTTCGCGCATCTGCCGCGCATAGTCACGGAAGCTCAACCACGAAGCTGGCTCGAGCGTCCGGCCGCCACCGAGATCC
>CAZZYR010000031.1:0-2818 GCA_964658235.1 uncultured Acetobacteraceae bacterium
ACCTGTTGACAGAGTCGAGCATATGCACCGTTGGCTGAGCAAGGTGCGTAATCAGAAAAGGTTTTGGTGCTTTTTCGAAGTAGGGCTCGTTGCCTTACGTCTCCTTTACGTCCTAATCGCATCGCCAAGGCGGCGTCCGAGAAAAGCCGTCACCGCGACCTCTTCGGCAGTCAGCCCCGGCTCTTGGGAGTCAAGCACTGCATCGGCGCGGGCTTTGAGACCAGCGAGAAGACTGCCGTCCAGGTAGCCATCGAATATCGCCGGGTGGATGTAGCATTTGCGGCAAATGCTCGGTGTGTTGCCAAGCAGGCTGGAGACGGCTTCCACCGCGCGCAGCACATTTTTCTTTGCCTTGGCTTCGCTGTCAAACGCCTCGAACTCGCGCAGCGCAAGAGCGGCAAGATTGGTCGCAGCCCAGGTGCGAAAGTCTTTGGCCGTGATCGGCTCCCCGGTAATCTCCTGGAGATAGTTGTTCACGTCGTCGGAGCCCACGGTGTGCGTGCCGCCGTCCTCACCGATGTAGCTGAACAGCTCCTGGCCAGGCATGTCCTGCAGTTTCTTCACGATGTTGGCGAGCTTGCGGTCCTTGAGTTCGATATGCCGCTGGATGCCGTGCTTGGCGCGGAAGTCCAACACAACGGTGCCGCCCTTCACGCGGGCATGCCGCGCCCGCAGGGTGGTCAGGCCAAAGCTGTTATTCGTCTTCGCGTACTCCTCGTTTCCGATGCGGGCCAGTGTGCGTTCCAGCAGCCGCACCAGAGCCGCGAGCACTTTTTCACGCGGCAAGCCTGGCCTGGCCAGGTCCTGCTCCACGCGGGCGCGGATTGCGGGAAGCTTGGTGCCAAACACTAGCATCTTGCCGTATTTCGCCTCGTCGCGAACCGCGCGCCAGCGCGCATGATAGCGGTATTGCTTGCGTCCTCTGGCGTCCCGGCCAACAGCTTGCAGATGGCCGTTGGGATCCCGGCAAATCCAGACGTCCGTATAGGCTGGCGGTATCGCGAGCTTCTTGATGCGCGCGATGTCGGCTTCATCCGTGATACGGGTGCCGTCGGGCTGGAAGAACGCCCAGCCATCTTTCTTCGCAACGCGGCTGATGCCCGGTTTGCTGTCGGAGACGTAATGCAGGCGGGCAGCCTTGGCCGCCGTTTTCGGATCGAGAAGATCGTCTGCCTTGCTGTTCACGCCCGCATCCTTCCGGACCGGTCAGAACACGCCCGGGGCCGGCGGGTTGCGTGCGGAGCGCCGCACCGTCAGTCCTCGTTGGTGCGCCTGCAGAGAACCTCACGCTTACCAACATGGTTCGCGTGCGAAATGATACCCTCCTTCTCCATCTGCTCGATCAGCTTGGCGGCGCGGTTGTAGCCGATATTGAGATGGCGCTGGATGAAGCTGGTGCTGGCCTTGCCCTCCCGCGCGACCACGGCAACGGCCTGGTCGAACAGGCCGAGTTCGCTGTCGATGGCACCCATGCCGCCCATCGAACCGGATGACCCGGAGCCTTCGTCATCCATCTGTTCGGTGACTTCGTCGAGGTAGTCCGGCGCGCCCTGCTGGCGCAGGAAAGCGACGGTGTCCTCAACTTCCTTGTCGGTGACCAGAGGGCCATGCACGCGGGTGATGCGGCCGCCGCCAACCATGTAGAGCATGTCGCCATGGCCGAGCAGCTGTTCCGATCCCTGTTCACCCAAGATGGTGCGGCTGTCGAACTTGCTGATCACCTGGAAGCTGATGCGCGTCGGGAAATTGGCCTTGATGGTGCCGGTGATCACGTCCACGGAAGGGCGCTGGGTGGCCATGATGACGTGGATGCCGGCGGCGCGGGCCATCTGGGCGAGGCGCTGCACGGCAGCCTCGATGTCCTTGCCGGCGACCATCATCAGATCCGCCATCTCGTCGATCACCACCACGATGAACGGCAGCGCCTCCAAGGTCAGCGGCTGCTCCTCGAAGGTCGGGCGGTTGGTCTCCGAATCGAAGCCGGTCTGGACGCGGCGGCTGATGACCTCGCCCTTGGCGCGGGCCTCCTCCACCCGCTCGTTGTAGCCGCCGACGTTGCGCACACCGAGCTGGCTCATGGCGCGGTAGCGGCGCTCCATCTCCCGCACCGTCCATTTCAGCGCCTGGACCGCCTTGGCCGGCTCGGTGACCACCGGGGCCATCAGATGCGGGATGCCCTCATAGACGGACAGCTCCAGCATTTTGGGGTCGATGAGGATCATCCGGCACTGTTCGGGCGACAGCTTGAACAGCAGCGACAGGATCATCGCGTTGATGCCGACGGATTTGCCGGAGCCGGTGGTGCCGGCGATCAGCAGATGCGGCATGCGCGCCAGATCGCTGACCACGGGCGTGCCGGCAATGTCCTTGCCCAGTGCGATCGGCAGGCGGCCCTGGTGGCGGGTCCACGCCTCGCTCTCCAGTAGCTCGGAGAGGAACACCGTCTCGCGCTTCTGATTGGGCACTTCGATGCCGATGACGGACCTTCCGGGCACGGTGGCGATACGGACGGCCAAGACGGACAGGCTCCGGGCCACATCATCCGCCAGCCCGATCACCCGCGCACTGCGTATGCCGGGGGCCGGCTCGAGCTCATACAGCGTGACGACCGGGCCGGGGCGGATGTCTCGAATCGTCCCCTGCACGCCGTAATCGGACAGCACGGATTCGAGCAGGCGGGCGTTGTTTTGCAACGCTTCCTCGTCCGGCCCGGCACTGGCCCGGCTGGGCGCGGCCTTGAGCAGGCTGGCCGGCGGGAACCTCCAGCCGGCTTCCTGCAGAGGCAGGCTTTCCTGCCGCGGGGCAGCCTGGCGTTTTT
>CAZZYR010000031.1:2828-12543 GCA_964658235.1 uncultured Acetobacteraceae bacterium
CGGCGACACGCGCGCGGATTGTGGACTTGGCAGGCGGCGATCCGCCGGGCTCCGGCTCGGCGCGCCGGGCCACGGGCGTGCGGGCGGAGGGGGCGATGGACGGGCTGGTGACGGTTGCCACGGGCTGCGGCCAGGGTGCGTCATCGGCATCCTCACCTACCGCGAAGGGGCCGGCCGAGCGCACGAAAAGCCCGGGCGCGGTTTGCCGGGCCGGCGCATTGCGGAGTGTTTGCGCGTTCGTCCGATCAGACGTCGCGCGCTTGCTGGGCTTCAACCCGAAGCCGGCCGCGCCGAACACCAGCGCGAGGCAGGCTGCCGTCAAGAAGACAAGCGCCGCGCCAAACGGGCCGAGCGCGCTGCGCGCCATGTCAAGAAAGGTTGTGGACAGCAAATGGCCGCCGGCGCCGCCCAGTCCCGCGCTGGTTGGCCAGGCGACATCGCGCGGAAGCATGGAGGATGCCGTGGCCAAGGCCGGTATCGCGAGTCCAACGGCCAACAGGCGCAACGCCGGATGGCCAAGCCCGCGGCCGCGCACCAGCCGCCACGCCCAGGCCAGCATCGCCAGCGCAGGCAACGCGCCGGCAACGCCAAAGCCTTGCAGCAGGAAGTCCGCCAGGACCGAGCCCACCGGACCCAAAAGATTGGTGGCGTGCTGCGACGTGGCGGTGTTCAGCGATGGATCACGCGGATTGTAGGTGACCAGCGCCAAAAGAAGCAGAGTCGCGGCGCCGGCCACCGCGACGCCGGAAAGCCCGGCCAGCCGCTGGCCGACAAGCTCGCGTATGGCGGGCGAGACGAGGCGACGGGATTGGCCTCGGCTGGACGGCAGACGGCCTTGCGCAACAGACGCCATGAAGGAGCTCCAAGCGGGGCGGATAGTTCACACTCGCTGTGAACCATACGCCATAACCGGTTGGTGCCGATACTGCTTCCTGGACGATCCGCCGCCCGCGAGCGTTACTGGATCTGGTCCTTGGCGTCCTGGCTGCGATCGTCCTTTGGCTTGGCTTTGCCCTTGGTCTCGACGATATGCCAGGTTACGTCGACGTAGCCGGGAGACGTGACCACCGTGCTGCCGTTGATCGAGACATCCAGCGGCAATTTGGCCGCTGCGTAGGCGGCCTGGACGCGCTTTTCCGCGTCGACCACTTTGGCGTCGGTCAGTGAGTCGCCTGGGTTCAGGCCGGACGCTGCCATCAGCTTGTCGCTGGTGATCGCCTTGTTGCCCTCAAACATTTCAGCGTGCAGCTTCGGCGCAACCTTCGTCACGGTTGGTGCCTGAACGCCCTGGTCGTCAACGGCGAAGATCACCTCGATGTGCTTGTTCGGTTTGCTGACCATCGATGTCTTGATGCCGCCCACAACATTGGCTGCGCCGAGCACCTTCGTGATGGCGTCCTGATCGGCCACGATATCGGCCTGGGAGACCCGGCTTCCCGCATGTTCCTGGATTGCGCTCAGCAGCTTGGACGTTGGAACGCTGCGGCTGCCGGTGATGGACACCTTGTCCACCGTATAGGTCGTATCAGCCGAGGCCGCGCCGGCAGCCAGAACAGTGGCGAGCGTGAGGCCGGCGGCAAACAGGCTTTTCATCATGGTCCACTCCCGAAATCTGATTTTGATGAACCGCACATGGCGGCCCTGCGTCAAGCCGGTGCCAGTCCGTGCAGCAGGACGGCGGCCGCCTGCGCCACGTTCAGGCTCTGCACCATGCCGATGCCGGCAATGCGCACTTCCCGCCGGCACGCCGCAAGCACCGCGGGCGAGACACCATGCTCCTCGCTGCCGAGCACCAGGGCTAGCGGCCGGTCACGCGGCATCTCGCCCATTGCCATGGCACCGGGGCGCAGCGTGGCGGCGACGGTGCGGTAGATCGGACCGAGTGCCGCAAGCAGCGCTGGAAGATCGCGTGAGCGATAGAGCTCCAGATACTCAAGCGCGCCTTCCGATGTCCGGTAGGCCGCGTCCGATGGCAGGGCAGCGCCAGGCACGTGGTTGATCAGCAAAGTGCGCACGCCGAAAAAGGCGGCGCTGCGGGCGATTGCCCCCAAATTATGCGGGTTGCCGATGCCGTCCAGAATGAGCAGCATCTTCTCCCGTGGCGGGCTGTCCGGCTCCATGATCGGCACAATGCGGGCCCGGGCGACGGCGGCAATCCCGCCGTGATGTGATGTGCCGGAGGCCTTGGCCATCTCGTCGGGCGGCAGCAGCCGGTAGGGGACACGGCGGCGGGCGAGTTCGGCACAGAGCGGGCCGGCGACACCCCGCATGGCTTCGGTATAATAGAGGCGCTGCACCGCATCCGGCCGGCGACGGAACAGGGCGGAAACGGCGTTGACGCCACAAATGGTGTCTGTCTGCATGAGGCGGCTTCCGCCGGGGGATACAGGCTGTCAACTAGGGACCTCGAGCCGGCATCGCCTGTGATCCTGTTTTCGGACCCGCGTTTCGTGGTGATCGACAAGCCGGCCGGCCTGGCGGTTCATCCGGGGCCCCGCAGTCCACGTTCGGTGGAGGACTACTTTACGGCGCTGAGCCGGCGGCGGGACGGACCCTGGCTGGCCCATCGCCTGGACGCGGACACTTCCGGCTGCCTGGTGATCGCGTTGCGCCGCGCGGCATTGATTGCCGCGCAGGCGGAGTTCGCCGCGGGCCGCGCACGCAAGACGTATTGGGCGATCGTTGAAGGCCGGCCGGCCGGGGATCACGGCACGATCGACGCGCCTTTACACAAGCAGACCGGTCCCTCCGGGTGGCGCATGGTAGTGCGTGCGGATGGCAAGCCAGCCGTCACGGACTGGCGGCTGCTTGGACACACGGCGGGCATGAGTTGGCTGGAGCTGCGGCCGCGCACTGGCCGGACGCATCAGATCCGGGTGCATTGCGCGTCAATCGGGTGCCCGCTTCTGGGGGACGCGATCTATGGCGGCGGGGGCGGGCCGCTTCAGCTTCTGGCGCGCGGTATCTCGCTGGATCTGGTGCCGCCGGTGAGCGCCTGCGCTGAGCCTTCGGGGTTTATGCGGGATGTGTTGGCGAAGTTTTAGGCAAGGCCTTCTTTTTTGAAAAAAAAGAAGCAAAAAACTTTTATTCATGAAGCCGTGCTGCATCAACCGCCGGGTCTAAATAGGCAAAAGTTTTTTGGTTCTTTTTTTCAAAAAAGAACTTCTTGCCTTCCTACCCCAGCATGAACCAAAGCCGAAACAGGACGGTTTCCGCCCAGCTCTGACGACGCAAGCCTGGGTGGCGCAACGCCTGGAACCGCAGATTCCAACCGTCGTGAAGACCGTTGGAGATCACATCCAAAGTCTCGCGCGCAGAGCTGGACAGAAGGTGCGGCTGTTCCTTGAGTGCATCCATCTGCGCGCGGAAACTGCGCATGAACACATTGGGGCCGCGCCGCAATGCCGCCCAGGCGCGCCGGCCGGGCGCGAGCGGCACGCCGACGGCGTTACTGGCATGCTGCCGGTAAAGCACGGTGGGCGTGTCGTCGGCGATGACCTGGCCGCCATTGGCGGAAATCAGCACATAGGCCCACCAGTCATGCAGTGTATCCCGCGGGGCGCGCGCGCCGGCGAGCAGGGCGGCTGCATCCGGGTTAAGCATCACCGTGCATCCGGTTGCGATGTTCTGTGTCATGGCATGAGGGAACCCCAACGGCCCGCGCACGGACGGGCTGACGCGAATAGGCGTGAGGTCTGCGGCCACCAGATGTTGGCGTGCGCAGTAGATGCCTGTCCGCCCTGCCGCCACGGTTTCCAGCGCCGCGACGCCACGGGCCAGCTTCTCCGGCAGCCACACATCGTCCTGATCCGCGAAAGCGACGATCCGATCGCGCGGCACGCGCCGAAGCAGGCCGAGAAAACTGTCGGTGATGCCGACATGTCCGGCGTTGTCGTTCAGGTCCACGACGCGGCCAGCGCCCGCGGAAGACGCAAAATCCCGCATGAGATCGGACGTGCGGTCATCCGAACCGTCATCCCGCCAGAATATCTGCCAGGCGGCATGAGTCTGCGCCAGGAAACTGTCTAGTTGTTCGCCCAGATAGGCCGCCCCGTTCCGGGTGGAGAGCAGGATCGCGACATCTGCCGGCGGCGCCATGGTCAACCGCCTAGCCCGGCTTCGATGAAGCGGCGGCGTCGGCCGTACAGATGTCGGCAACCGCGGCGGCAAGGCTGATCCGCCAATCGGGCAGGCGTGCGCCGAAGACCGCGGCAAGCTTGGCGCAATTCAACTTCGAGTTTGCCGGGCGCGCTGCTGGCGTTGGCCAATCCGCAGTGGCAATCGGGTCAATGGGCGGCTGGGGCCAGCCGAAGGGTTTGGCGTCGGCGAAGATGGCCTGAGCGAAGGCATGCCATGTCGTCCCGCCCTGCCCGGCTGCATGGTAAACGCCGCCAAAGCTGTCAGCCTCGGCCGGCCGCTCCGCCACTGCGAGAAGCCGGTCAGCAACAACCAGGCAAGCGGCAGCCAGGTCATCCGCGTTTGTCGGGCAGCCCTGCTGGTCGGCGACGACGCGCAGGCGGGGCGCGCGTTTGCCAGCGTTGAGCATGGTGAGCACGAAATTGCGCCCTGTGCGCGCATAGACCCAGGAGGTTCGCAACACGACGGCGCCGGGATGGGCCGCCCGCACAGCAACTTCCCCGGCCAGCTTGGTGCGTCCATAGACGCCGGCCGGCGCGGTTGGGTCGGTTTCGATGTAGGGCTCGGCCTTCAGGCCGTCGAAGACGTAGTCCGTGGAGACATGGATCAAGGGGATAGACAGTTGCCGGCAGGCCTGGGCGAGCAGTCCGGGACCGTCAGCGTTCGCCCGCGCGGCCGCCTCGGGTGCTGCCTCCGCCGCGTCCACGGCGGTGTAGGCGGCGGCATTGATCACCAGCCCCGGGGTGTGCGCCCGGACGACGGCGGCAACCGTTTCCGGATGATCGAAATCGAATTCCGGGCGGCCAACCACCTGCACGCGGCTTGGGTCGGCCCGCTTCAGGGCTTGGGCGAGTTGACCGGTGCCGCCGGTGACAAGGATCGCGGTGCTCACGTGACGAACCAATCCGCGGCCGCCGCCCAATCCGGCAGGACCCGGTCTTTTGCCGACAGCAAACCTTCGTCAGGATTGATGGGCCAGGGCAGAGCCAAGGTCGGATCGGTCCACAGAACGCCGCGCTCGGACGCTTTGTCGTAGAGGCCGGTCACCTTGTAGGCGACCTCCGTATCGGCCTCCAGCGTGCAGAAGCCATGCAAAAAGCCTGGGGGAACCCAGAACTGGCTGCCGTTTTCCGCAGATAGGACGGCCGCGGCGTGCTGCCCGAAGGTTGGCGAGCCCCGCCTGGCGTCCACGGCGACGTCCCAGATCGAGCCGCGCAACACTCGGACCAGCTTGCCTTGCGCGAAGGGTGCCAACTGGCAGTGAAGGCCCCGCACGGTGCCTTTCTCCCGAGAAAAACTCTGGTTGTCCTGCACGAAGGGCATGGCGATGCCGGCCGCCTGCATGCGTGGCAGGGAGTAGGTTTCAGAAAAATAGCCCCGGTCATCGCTAAACCGCGGGGGGGTGAGAAGCAGGACATCCCCGATGCCCAGCCGTTCGATCTTCATCCAGTCTCTCCGGCTGTCTTCGCGGGCCAGTCTCGCCGCAATGCAGCATAGTGCCCAGCGATCTTACCTCATAATCGTCGCGCGGCAGAGGCGACCATGGTGCAGATCGGCTGGCGCGTCACCGCTCAGGCATGCACGCCGTTTGCGACATCCCGCAAGAGGCGCCCAAGATCGGTCTTGCCCAGCCGCCTGGCGTGGCCGTGCAGGGCATCAGCGTCGATGAAACCCATCCTGTAGGCCACTTCTTCCGGGCAACCGACGAGCATGCCCTGACGAGACTGGATGGTCTGCACGAAGCTGGCGGCCTGAAGCAGGCTGTCAGGCGTGCCTGCGTCCAGCCAGGCGCAGCCTCGCCCTAGCTGCTCGACCAGCAGGCTGCCCTCCTCCAGATACATCCGGTTCAGGTCCGTGATTTCCAGTTCGCCGCGCGGCGACGGTTTGACCGCGCGGGCGAACTCGGTAACGCGGGCGTCGTAGAAATAGAGGCCGGTGACCGCCCAGGCGGACGGTGGCACCAGCGGCTTTTCCAGGATCTCGATGGCCTGGCCTGCCTCGTTGAACTGCACCACGCCGTAGCGTTCCGGGTCCCGCACCTGGTAGGCGAATACGGTGGCACCTTCCGGCCGAGTGGCTGCCGCCCTAAACGATGTGGAGAGGTGCTCGCCGAAGATCAGGTTGTCACCCAAAACAAGGGCGCAGGGCTGGCCGGCAAGCCATTCGTCGGCGATGAGAAACGCCTGGGCGATCCCTTCGGGCCGCGGCTGCTCCGCGTAGGTGAACCGGACGCCCAGATATTCGCCATCGCCGAGCAGGCGGCGGAATTGCGGTAGGTCGGCAGGCGTTGAGATGATCAGGATATCGCGTATTCCCGCGAGCATCAGCACGGTTAGCGGGTAGTAGATCATCGGCTTGTCATAGACCGGCAGCAATTGCTTGGACGTGGCCAAGGTGACGGGATGGAGCCTGGTGCCCGATCCGCCCGCCAGGACGATCCCCTTCATGTTCATATGCGACTCTCCCCCCACCTAGGCCGCCGTGCCGAGGCGCTGGCCGGCATACCGGCCGCCTCGTATGGCCTCCCACCAGGCGCGGTTGTCCATATACCAACCGATGGTCCGGCGCAGCCCACGCTCAAAATCATGTGCAGCGCGCCAGTTGAGAGCCCCTTCCGCATAGGTCGCATCGATTTCATAGCGAAAATCATGCCCGGGACGGTCCGACACGTAGCTGATCAGCCGCGCGCGAGGCCCGGCAGCGTCCGGGACGATCTCGTCGAGGATGGCGCAGATGGTCTGCACCACTTCAATGTTTCGGCGGGGCTGGCGCGCGCCGATGGCATAGGTCTGCCCTGGGGCGCCTCGCTCGAGGACACCGAGCAGCGCCTCGGCATGGTCGTCTACATACAGCCAATCGCGCTGATTGGCGCCGGTGCCGTAGACGGGCAGGCGTTCGCCGTGCAGCGCGTTGAGGATGATCAGCGGGATCAGCTTCTCCGGAAATTGCCACGGGCCGTAATTGTTCGTGGTGTTGCTGACAATGACCGGCAGCCCGTAGGTGTGCATCCACGCCCGCGCCAGATGGTCTGAGGCTGCCTTGCTGGCGGAATAGGGGCTGCGCGGATCGTAGGGCGTGGCCTCGGTGAACGGGGCATCGCCCTCGCCGAGGGCGCCGAACACCTCATCCGTGGAGACGTGGTGGAATCGGAAATTTGCCCGCGCATCGCCTGAAAGGCCGCTCCAGTAAGCGCGTGCCGCCTCCAGAAGCGTGAAACTGCCGACCACGTTCGTGCGGATGAAATCGCCCGGGCCGTCGATAGAGCGATCCACGTGACTTTCGGCAGCCAGGTGCATCACGGCATCCGGGGTAGCCTCCTCGAAGACAAGGCGCATGGCGTCGGCATCCGCGATGTCGGCCTTGACCAGCCTGTGGCGCGCGTGACCCTGTCCTTCTTCCAGCGCGTCAAGCGACGCGGCGTAGGTCATTTTGTCCACGTTAACAATCGTATGGTCGGTGCTGCGCAGGATGTGCCGCACGACGGCCGACCCGATGAACCCGCAACCGCCCGTCAGAAGAATGCGCATGAAAGCTTTGTGCCGCCCGAGATGGAGAGGCGTCTATGCACCGCGCCTGTTCAAGGTTTCAAGCGCAACCTGCGATCGTCCGCGGCAAGGGTGCAACCCGCCTGCGTTGCCCCTTTGCGCCTGCCCAAGGGGGCGGTAAGCCTGCCGACCATGAAACGACCGACCGCACGCGCGCTTCGCCTTTCCATCCTGCCTGGCGGCGTGATCGAAGGGATTTCAACCGGCGGAGCGCGCCGCCAGCAAGCAGACAGGGTGGCGATCGTGTTGGACGACACGATCCACGCCGTGGTGGCCGTGGAGCCTGGACCAAAAGGCACCTCCCGGTTCAGCACCAAATTGCCGAGTCATTTGGTGTTCAAGACAGTGGACGTGCTTGCGTTGCCAGACGGTGAAAGCTTGCTTGGCATGCCGATTGATTTGGGGCCCACCTATGCGCTCAAGCTCGGCGTCATCGGCATGGAAGGGCCGTTCATTACAGGTTCCTTCAGCGCGGCGCCATTCCTAGGACAGGAATTGGGCGTGGAGTTCATGGCAGGGAGCGTGGTTGCGGCGCGCGGCACCGCGCTGCGCCAAGGCGGCGGCGTGCCGCCCGTTTGGCAATTTCGTATTCCCATTCACATGCTTCTCCTGCCAAATCAAACGATCACCCTGCGGCCGCGCATTGCGGGCCTGCAGTTGGCGGGCCCGCCGGTGACGGCAACGCCCTCCGGCATCGGCTACATGGGATGCCTTGATGCCGCGACGATGGATCAGGTGTCCGGCTGGGTGATTGATCTATCCGATCCTGACCGCCGCGTGCAGGTGGACATCCTTGTCAATGCAGAGCTTGTTGCCAGGGTCATAGCGGACGAGCCGCGCTTGGACATCCGCGAGCTTGGATACGGCCAGGCCGAATGCGGCTTCTCATCCGGTCTGCCGCATCATCCCGACGAGACTACGCAGCGGCGCATTGCCGTCCGCCTGACTGGACAACGGACGGAATTGTCCGGAAGCCCGGTGATCCTGGACCTGGTGCCGAACCTGATGGGAAAATTCGACACGCTGCACGGCATGTCCGCGCATGGTTGGGCGATCAACCGCGCACAGCCTGACGTGCCGATGATGCTCGAAGTGGTCGGCCCTGGCGGGGAGGTCCTTGGCACCGGGCCAGCCGCGTTCTTTCGTGGCGATCTGCTGGATGCCGGGCTGAACGGTGGTTTGTGCGCCTTCAAGATTGACATCTCCGCGCATTTCGAGCGCATGCTCGATCAGAACCTGTATGTGCGGGTTGCCGGCACCAGCGACATACTTTCCGGCTCGCCGCAACGCGCGACAACAAACCGGAACATGCTGCGGTTTCTGCACCGGCGTCAGGATCTGGCGCCAGGCATATTGCCGCGTCTGCGCCGGTCACTCGATCATCGTGCGGGAGACTGCGGCATCAGCTTCATCATGCCGGTGCATGACACGCCGCGGGCCTGGCTGATCGAGGCGCTCGAGAGCGTGCGTGCCCAGTTCTGCGACAGGTGGGAATTGATCTGCGTCGATGATGGATCGCGCGCACCTCATGTGTCTGAAGTCCTCGCCGGCTATGCCGCGCGCGAACCGCGCGTGCGCGTGCTGCGTTCGCCACAGAATGTGGGTATTGCACGCGCTGTCAATTTTGGCCTGCGCGCCGCCAAATACCCGTATGTCGCGTTCATGGATCATGACGACAAGCTGGAACCGGATGCCGCCTGGCAGCTGATCAAGGCGGCGCGTTTGACGGACGCGGACCTGCTCTACAGCGACGAGGCGCAGACCGCGGAAAACATCGATGCCATCACGGAGTTCCGGCTACGCCCGGCGTTCAGCCACGACTATTATCTGAGCCACCCCTATTTCGTGCATGTGGTTTGCGCGCGCACGGACATCGCACGGCGGATCGGCGGCTGGGATGAGAGCATGACGATCTCCGCGGACGTGGACTTCGTACTTCGCATGATCGAGGCGTCGAAGAAAATAGCCCACGTACCGGCCGTGCTGTATCGGTGGCGGACGCATGGCAGCAGCACCGGGCATGCCAAGCAGGA
>CAZZYR010000032.1:0-12484 GCA_964658235.1 uncultured Acetobacteraceae bacterium
AGTTCACCGGCGACGGTCTTTTCGCAGGCGCAGCTAAGGCCTCCGGTCTGTTGGTGCTCGCCCTCCTCGGCAGCATCATCGTCCTGCTGTTCATCGGCGGCCTGCCGGCTTTCCGAGCCTTCGGCCCAGGCTTCCTGGTCTCCTCCGCCTGGAATCCCGTCACCGAGCGCTTCGGTGCTTTGGTCTCCGTCTATGGTACCATCCTCAGCTCTATCCTGGCCTTGTTGATGGCCGTGCCCATGGCGTTTGGCGTCGCGTTTTTCCTGACCGAACTCGCCCCAGGCTGGCTCCGCCGGCCGGTTGGCACCGCGATCGAACTGCTTGCCGCAGTGCCTTCCATCATCTACGGCATGTGGGGCTTCTTCGTGCTGGCGCCGTTGATTTCGCGAACGATCAAACCGTGGCTGGCCTCAACGCTGGGACACGTCCCAGGTCTGTCCACGGTCTTCAACAAGGCCCCGGGTGACGCCAGTATTTTCACTGCCTCCCTTGTACTGGCCGTCATGATCACACCGTTCATTGCGGCCACCATGCGCGATGTCTTTTTGACGGTGCCGGTCATTTTCAAGGAAAGCGCTTTTGGCCTTGGCTGTACTCCATGGGAGGTGATGCGGAGCATTGTGCTGCCATACACACGCGCCTCCGTGGTGGGCGGCATCATGCTCGGTCTGGGACGCGCGCTGGGCGAGACAATGGCGGTCACTTTCGTCATCGGCAACACCAACCGCATCAGCCCGAGCATCTTCGCGCCCGGCAATACCATCGCCTCACTCGTCGCGCTCGAGTTTCCGGAAGCCGAAAGTGGCAGCCTGCAACTCTCGTCCCTATTGGCACTTGGATTTATCCTGTTCGTGATTTCCTTTATTGTGTTGGCTATCTCGCGCAGCCTGCTGGTGCGGCGGGTTCGTCCCGCATGAGTGCCGCACTGGACGCCGCGCACGTCCCGGCACACCACGCACATGTGACCCGCACGCTCGGCCGGCGCCGCCGTGGCGCGGACCGCGCGGCTCGCGTCCTGGCCACGCTGGCCACGCTTGTTGCACTGTCCTTCCTTATCTCGATCCTATTCACGCTGTTCTCTCTTGGCGTGCCAGGCCTGAGCCTGCACGTGTTCACCACTGTCACGAAATCGCCCGATACCGGAGGCGGCTTAGCCAATGCCATCATCGGCAGCATCATTCAAACCGCGCTGGGCACCGCCATCGGGACTCCCATCGGCTTGATGGTGGGCACCTACCTTGCGGAATATGCCGGCCGCACGCGCTTGGGCAATCTTGTGCGTTTCGTGTCGGATATTCTGCTGTCGGCCCCATCCATTCTGATCGGCCTATTCATTTATCAGATACTCGTTGTCCCCATTTCGGGCTTTTCGGGCTTTGCTGGTGCGGCGGCGTTGGCCATCATTGTCATTCCGATCGTCGTCCGCACCACGGAGGATATGCTGCGGCTGATTCCCGTCAGCCTGCGCGAAGCCTCCATCGCGCTCGGTGCGCCGCGGTGGAAGACCACGGTCTTCATCTGCTACCGCGCGGCACTGGATGGTTTGCTGACCGGCGTGCTGCTGGCCGTCGCCCGCGTGGCGGGGGAGACCGCGCCGCTGCTGTTCACCTCGCTCGGCAATTCGGGCTATTCCGGCCTCGGCTCCGCCATGGCCAGCCTGCCTGTCACCATCTATCAATACGCGGCCTCGGCTTTCGATGATTGGGTGCAACTGGCGTGGACCGGCGCCCTGCTGATCACGCTGGGTGTGCTCGCCATCAACATCGCGGCCCGCCTGCTTGTCCGGCGCCATTAGCGCATGTCCGAAGGAAACAACCCTGTGCAAGCAGCAAGCGAGGACACCGTAACGCGGTTCAAGCCACCGGCAGCGGTGGTAAAGACAGGTATCAAAGTCTCCATTCGCAATCTCGACTTTTTCTACGGGTCCAATCAGGCGCTGAACTCCATTGCGCTTGACCTGCCGGATCGCCGCGTGACAGGCATGATCGGACCATCCGGCTGCGGTAAATCCACCCTGCTGCGGGTGCTCAACCGCATGTATGACCTTTATCCTGGCCAGCACGCCACCGGCGAGGTGCTGCTGGACGGCGCCAACATCCTCGATTCCGGGGTCGATCTGAACGCGCTGCGTAGCCGCATCGGCATGGTGTTCCAAAAACCCACGCCCTTTCCCATGAGCATCTATGATAACATCGCATTCGGCGTGAAGCTCCACGAACGGTTGAGCCGCGCGGAGATGGATGTGCGCGTTGAGTGGGCACTGTCACGTGCCGCGCTTTGGACGGAAGCGAAAGACCGCCTGCGCAGTCCTGCCTCCGGCCTGTCCGGCGGCCAGCAGCAGCGCCTGTGCATCGCCCGCACCATCGCCACCAAACCCGAAGTCATCCTGCTGGACGAACCCACCAGCGCGCTCGATCCGATCAGCACCCTGAAAATCGAGGAACTGATCGATGAGCTGAAACGTGATTTCACGATCGCCATCGTTACACACAACATGCAGCAGGCTGCGCGCTGCGCCGATCAGGTTGCCTTCTTCTATCTCGGAGAGTTGGTCGAGGTCGGCCCCGCCGGGGACATTTTTACAGCCCCGAAACAGCGCCGCACGCAGGAATACGTGACCGGCCGGTTCGGCTGATGGAGGCGCGTGCAATGCCTGAAATAGCCGATCATATCGTCAAGAGCTACCAATTGGAGCTCAAGCGCCTGCGTGATCTGCTGGTAGAGATGGGCGGCCTGGTCGAAGCCCAGGTGGCCGCGGCCACGGTTGCTTTTGTGGAGCAGGATCTGGATGCCGCCACGCGCACGGTGGAACAGGACCCTGCCGTGGACGCGCTCGAGCGCGAGGTGGAAACCTTCGTTATTCGCCTGCTCGCCTTGCGCCAGCCCATGGCACAGGACCTGCGCCAGATTGTCGCGGCCCTGAAGATGACCAGCGATTTCGAGCGCATCGGTGACTACGCGGCCAATGTCGCCAAACGCAGCATCGTGCTGAGCCAGTTCAATCTCTCCTTCAAGCTGACCGGCCTGGCTCACATGGCCAGGATGGTCCAGGAGAGTCTGAAGCTGACCGTGGACGCGGTGGGTGACGCGGACGCCGACAAGGCAATCCAGGTCTGGCGCTCCGACCAGGCTGTGGACGACATCTACACGGCCATCTTCCGTGAATTGGTGACGTATATGATGGAAGATCCGCGCAACATTACGCCGTGCACGCACCTGCTGTTTATCGCCAAGAACCTTGAGCGGATCGGTGATCACGCAACGAACATTGCAGAGACGGTGCATTTTGCGGCCACCGGCGAGGCGTTGCCTGAAAAGCGTCCGAAGGGCGAGTCGCCCAACTACGCCGTGATCCGGCCGCGCGAGTCCCGCACGGAGAAAACCTTGGACGAAGGCTGACGGAAATGTCCGAGACCGCAACGAATCTTGCTAAGCCGCTTGTCCTCGTGGTCGAAGACGAGGCCGCACTGGCAACCATGCTTCGCTACAATCTGGAAAAGCAGGGTTTTCGTGTTGACGAGGCCGCGGACGGCCAGGAGGCGCTGACCCGTATAGCCGAGGTGCAGCCGGATCTGGTGCTGCTTGACTGGATGTTGCCGGTAATGTCCGGAATCGAGGTCTGCCGCCAGATTCGCCGCCGCCCCAACACCCGTGACCTGCCGGTGATCATGGTCACTGCCCGCACGGAAGACCAGGATGCCGTGCGCGGGCTGAACACAGGTGCGGATGATTACATCACTAAGCCCTTCAACATGGATGCGCTGCTGGCTCGCATGCGCGCGCTGCTGCGCCGGTCCAACGCGGTGCCCACCAAGGGGCGCCTGGCGTTCCACGATATTGCCATGGACCTTGCCGCGCACCGCGTGCAGCGCAACAGCCGCGCCGTGCACCTGGGGCCGACGGAGTTCCGGCTACTGGAATTCCTGATGCAGCATCCGCGCAGGGTGTTCTCGCGGGAGGAGCTGCTGGACGCAGTGTGGGGGCCGGACATCCACGTGGAACCTCGCACGGTTGATGTGCACATTAGACGGTTGCGCAAATCCATCAATGGGGATGGGGAACTGGATGTTGTTCGCACGGTGCGCGCGGCGGGATACGCGCTGGATACGGAGCCGGTTTAAGGAAGGCTTTTTTTAAGAAAAGAACTACTTTCTTGCTTGCCGACTCAGCCGTTGAATCAAATCAACAATCACCAGCGCTACGTTGAACTTGAAGACATCCGTCTCCCGCAGCGCCGTCACCACGCGCGCCATCGGCCAAAGCTCGAAGGCCGCCACCTCACCGTCCAACGGTATTGGTTCGATATCCTCGGGCAGATCCAGGTCGTAGCAATGCAGCCGGTCCCGCCGCAGCCCTTCCGGCCGAGCGCTTTCGTATCGAACGATCCCGGCGAATGTCGCGCCAGCAAGAATTGATGGCTCCAGCCCCGCTTCCTCGCCGCCCTCCTTGATCAGCGTCTGCGCTGCCGAGAATCCCGCTCCTATGCCGCCGGCGAACAGGTGGTCCAATTTGCCGGGGTCCATCAGCCTGTCCGCTGCCCGCCGCGCGACCCATAGGTGCAGCCCCTCCGCCCGCCGCACCAGCCCATTCACATGCACGCCCTCGGCCATGATCCCGAACCAAGGCAGCGCACCGCGGTCCACGGTCGAGAGAACCGGCCCATCCACCACGGCCCGCACATCGAACGCCTCGCCCCGCCACTGGAATGCGCCTTGATCCGCCAGTGTCATGGCCAGCCTGGGCAGCGCCGCGGCTTCCGGCAAGACCACAGCACCTTGGTCAATGCCACAGCCATGGCTTTCCAGCAGGGCGACGCTCTCCGGCCGGAGCCATCCCACCTGGTCCGCCCCCAGCCGGAACGCCACATAGTCCCCCGGCAGCGTGACATTTCGAACAGCCTTGCCGTGCCGATCCAAGCCGTCCATCGCGCTGTCCTTTGAAAGCCGCCCCCCCAGTGCCACATGCGCCTCCATGCGCGTAATGGCCTCCTCCCGCCTGGCCCTGCCAGGCCAGTCCCGCTCCAGCGGGCAAACAATCAAGTCACTGGCCCCTTACCTCTGGCCCAAGGAGGACCCGGGCGCCCGGGTGCGCGTGGTGGTGGCCATGGGCTTCTTGATCCTGGCCAAGGTCGCCACTGTTTACGCCCCCATCTTCTATGCCCGCGCGCTGGACGCCATCTCTGCCAAGCCGGGGGCGGCCGTCCATGCGCTCACCGTTCCGGTCGGCATGATCGTGATGTATGGCCTGATGCGCCTGGCCTCGGCCGGCTTCGGGGAATTGCGGGACGCGGTCTTCGCCGCTGTGCAGCAGCGCACCGTCCGCCGCGTGGCGCTGCAAACGTTCCAGCACATGCACCGGCTCAGTCTGCGCTTCCATCTGGACCGCCAGACCGGCGGCGTCTCCCGCGCCATCGAGCGCGGCAGCGCCGGCATCGAGCAGGTCCTGCGCCTGGCTGTTTTCAACATCGTGCCCACGCTGTTCGAGCTCCTGCTGGTCACCGCGGTCGTGTGGCGAATCTTCGATTGGCGGTTTGCCGCCGTCACGTTCGGCGCGGTGGGCACATACATCGCTTTCACACTGGCTTTCGCCTCCTGGCGAGTCCGCTTCCGCCGCAAGATGAACGAGAACGACACGGAGGCGCAGTCCAAGGCGGTGGACAGCCTGCTCAACTACGAAACCGTCAAATATTTCGGCAATGAGTCACACGAAGCCAACCGCTTTGACAACGCGCTGGCGGGCTACGAGAAAGCTGCCGTCAAAAGCCAGGTGACGCTGAACATGCTCAACCTCGGCCAGGCCGCCATCATCGCCATTGGCCTGTCTTTGATCATGCTGCTGGCCGCCCAGGGCGTGGTCGCGGGCAAGATGAGCGTCGGCAAGTTCGTGCTCGCCAACTCCTATCTTCTGCAGCTTTATCAGCCGCTGAACTTTCTCGGGTTCGCCTACAACACCATTAAGCAGGGCCTGGTGGACATGGAGCAGATGTTCCGCCTGCTGGACGTGGATGAGGAGGTCAAGGACAGCGCCAGGGCTGTGCAGCTTGCAGCCCATCTGAGTGAAGGCGAAGCCTGCTCCGTCAGCTTCGAGGACGTGCAGTTCGGCTACACGCCGGCGCGCGAGATTCTCAAAGGCATCAGCTTCAGCGTGCCCGCCGGACGCAAGATCGCCATCGTGGGGCCCACCGGCGCCGGCAAATCCACCATCAGCCGCCTGCTGTTCCGCTTCTATGATGTGACCGGCGGCGGCATCCTGATCGACGGCCGGGACCTGCGCGACTACACGCAGGCCTCTCTGCGCGCCGCCATCGGCGTGGTGCCGCAGGACACGGTGCTGTTCAACGACACCATCCGCTACAACATCGCCTATGGCCGCCCTGACGCCACCCAGGCCGAGATCGAACATGCCGCGAAGGTGGCGCAGGTCCACGATTTCGTGCTGCGCATGCCGGACGGCTACGACACGCGGGTGGGCGAACGCGGCCTGAAACTCTCCGGCGGCGAAAAGCAGCGCGTGGCGATCGCGCGTACGGTCCTGAAGGACCCAAAGATCCTCATCCTGGACGAGGCCACCAGCGCGCTGGACAGCCGCACGGAACGCGACATCGATGCCGCCCTGCGCGCCGTCGCCGGCGGCCGCACCACGCTGGTGATCGCCCACCGCCTGTCCACCGTGGTGGACGCGGATGAGATCATCGTCCTGGTGGATGGCCAGATCGCCGAACGTGGCAGCCATCGGGAGTTGCTGGAGCAGCAGGGCGTTTTCGCCCGCATGTGGGAGCTGCAGGCCCAGCAGGCCGTGCCGGAATACGAGGAGGCCGAGCTGGAAGCCGATCTCGAATCCGGCCGCGTGTCCGTGCAGACGGGCTGAAACCACCCCCGCGCGCGCCCATATCCCGGCCAGAGGTGATCACATGCACGGACGAATGGCCCCAGAAGCGGACGACAAGCTTCAAACCGAACTCGCCCAGGCTGGAACAGCCGTCGATCGCGCGATCGGCGGAATGCTCGCTCAGGGGCTTAGCCCGGTTGCCGCCGCCTCGGCCCTCCTTGGAGGGGCCCTCTGCCTAATGTCCAAAACAATGGGCGACGAGGCTGTTCTTCAACTGCTCCACAATGCAGCTGCTGGTGTCCGGGCTGGGGATCTCCGCCAATAGTCAGGATATGTTGCAGCTTCGGTTTATGTTACATATCCTGCCGTCCTTGAACGCACGGGCGTTCGGCGACGAGGGAGCTCTCCAATGAACATTGTCCTGACCAAGATACTGGGTGGCATCGCCGCGTGCACCGCCGTGGCCCTGCTGCCGGGCTCCGCCACGGCGCAGACGCCCGGCAAATATGTCGGCACCACCGCGGACAAGCAGACAATCACCTGGACGGTCGCGAAGGATGCCGCCAGTGGAAAGCTCTACATCAGCTCTCTTAGTTACAACATAGCAACAAAATGCCAGCCCGGTAACTCCACATTTAACACCGGCTGGGGTGTCGGCGCCGATGCAAAGGGCCGCACTATCGCCGCGGGAAAGGCGGCTTATCTTTACGCGTTCGGCTATCTCTACGTGACTGCCAATTTGGTGTTCTCCGGCAACACGGTCACCGGCGCGATTGCCAGCGAAACCCCCACCTTCGCCCCCATTGCGTCAGGCGCGCCACGCAAGTCGGTCTTCTGCAGATCACCCAAGCAGAATTTCACCGCCAGCTTCACCACCGCCGCCGATGCACCTCTCGGCAACGCTCAGGCAGTCGTCTTCGGAACACCGGCTCAATGATTTAGAGAACGCAGCGGCAGGCCTTTGTCGAGAACTCCAGCCTGCAAACACCAATCTAGGTAAGACGCGGCCGGGCAGGAGACTCCGCAAGATGCCGATCATATGGCCAGACCGCTACGCACCCGGCCGCGTTGCTGCGACGGTAAGTAACCAGATTGTCATTGATGCTCCGCCGGACGCGGTTTGGCGCTGGCTGATCCACGCCGCTGCCTGGCCGACGTGGTATCCGAACGCTCAGGCCGTGCATGTTCAGGACGGCGCCTCTGAGCTTTCCCTCAACAGGCAATTTACCTGGCGAACCTTCGGTATCACCGTTCGATCGACCGTGCGGGAATTCGTTCCCAATGAGCGCATTGCCTGGGATGGCACCGCCTTTCTCCTGGATATCTACCACGCTTGGCTCATTGAGCCTCGTCCGGGCGGATGCTGGGTGCTGACGGAAGAAAACCAGAATGGTCTGGCTGCCCGCGCGCAAACGTTGCTGATGCCTGGGCGCATGTTCAAAGGGCACGCGCTTTGGCTGGAGCAGCTCCGCAAGCAGGCCACTCTCAGCTCCGAATAGTCAGCAGTGCTCCTGAATGGGCAATGTTTGGGGCTTACCGCAACCACCTGGCCCCCCTCCTGTTGAGATCTTGCATCAGGAGCACAGCGCCATGTCCGACAATCAATCCGGCACCGACGAAGTCGACTCCAACAAGCACGGTGCTGCTCGTGCCCAAGCGGAAACGGGTGACATCGACCAGGCCCAACATACGGATCCGGATGCGCTTGCAACCGTGCTTGCCGAGGACGGCCCCGTCATCTCCGGTGATGGCGGCACCGCGACGGACGCCGAGGTCGCCCAAATCTCCCGCCAGATTTCTCCCGGCGCGGACGCTCCCTCGCGCTCCGGAATCACCGGATCCGGCAGCGGCGCGGATGGAATGGGAGAATAGAGCACCCTCAAGAAATCAATGCTGTCAATGTCAGGAGCCCTGGGGAGCCAACATGGTGCGGCAAGAGAGAGATCAGGCTCTCCAACGGTTCGTCGTCGCGCAGGAGCCGATCTACCAGCAGGTCGTCGATGAACTTCGCGCCGGCCGAAAACGCACACATTGGATGTGGTTCATATTCCCGCAGATTGCGGGCCTCGGGCACAGCGCCACTGCCCGCCATTTCGCCATCTCCTCCATCGAAGAGGCGCGCGCCTACTTGCAACACCCCGTGCTCGGCCGCCGGCTTTTCGAATGTACCACGCTGGTCAACGCGGCCGCGCCGGACAGCGCGCATGCCATATTCGGTTCACCGGACGATCTCAAGTTTCGCTCTTCGATGACGCTCTTCACGCATGCTGGGGGCGGGTCGCCGTTCTCAGACGCGCTTCAGCTGTTTTACAACGGCAATGAAGATCAAGACACGGTGGCGTCGCTCTGATTGCAACAAGCCGCCGTAAGGGCGTTTACGGCGCTACGACATCGCATCCGGCGGTCGCCGCTTCCTTTTTGAAGGAAGCCTTCTTCAGGCAGCCACCTTCGTTTCGCCTTTAATCGCCTCCACCTTGCGTTCCACCAGCTCTACGATGTGATCGATCATGCTCACACCCTCGATCGTATGATCCGTCCGCCCCGCCGCATAAACCATGTGGCGGCCGTTCCCGCCGCCTGTGACACCCAGATCCGTCATCAGGGCCTCGCCGGGCCCATTCACAACGCACCCGATGATGGACAGCGTTACGGGCGTCTCGATATGCGCAAGCCTGTCTTCCAGCGCCGCCACAGTCCGGATCACGTCAAAACCCTGGCGCGCGCAGGAGGGGCACGAGATGATCTTCACGCCGCGATGCCGGATTCCCAGGGACTTCAGGATATCCCAACCGACGTGAACTTCCTCAGCCGGCTCGGCGGACAGAGACACGCGCAGCGTGTCACCGATGCCTGCCCAGAGTAGATTGCCCAGGCCGATGGCGGACTTCACCGTGCCGGCGCGTTTGCCGCCGGCTTCCGTGATGCCGATGTGCAGAGGATGGTCGCACTGCTCGGCCAGTTGCGTGTAGGCCGCCACGGCCATGAACACGTCGGACGCTTTGACGGAAATCTTGAACTCGTGGAAATCGTGATCCTGCAGGATCTTAGCGTGCTCCAGCGCGGATTCAACCAGCGCCTCGGGGTTCGGCTCGCCATACTTCTCCAGCAAATGCCGCTCCAGCGATCCGGCGTTCACGCCAATGCGCATCGAGCAATTGTGGTCCCGCGCCGCCTTGATGACGTCGCGAACCCGCTCGGCGCTGCCGATATTACCGGGATTGATTCGCAAGCACGCCGCACCGGCCTGGGCTGCTTCGATGGCGCGTTTATAGTGAAAGTGGATGTCCGCCACGATCGGCACATTTACTTCACGCACGATCTCCGCCAGCGCCGCCGTGCTCTCCACGTCCGGGCAGGACACCCGCACAATGTCCACGCCGGCAATCTCCGCCAGCCTGATCTGGGCAATCGTGGCCGCGGCATCCGAGGTCAAGGTGTTTGTCATGGTCTGCACGCTGACCGGCGCATCGCCGCCCACCGCTACCCGCCCCACATGAATCTGGCGAGACTTCCGGCGGTCGATCTGCTGGTAGGGGCGGTAGTTCATCGTCCTGCGGTTCCCGGTCAAAGCCCTCCGCGGGATATAGGGACGGGGCCGCCCAGGGTCAAAGCCATGCCCATTCTCTGCCACGCTTCCTTAACCGGTCGCCCGCTACCCTGGCCCCCAAACCACTCTGGATCCACCGATGACAGCCGCCAATCCCACCAACATCGTCATCTGCACACCGTGCTTCGGCGGCCTGGTCACCCAGGGCTACATGCTTGCCACCACGAACCTCCTGATGCTCGGGATCCAGGCTGGCTTCGGCGTCAGTGTGGAGCTGCTGGGATTTGACTCGCTTATCACCCGCAGCCGCAACACGCTGGTTGCCCGCTTCATGGACCGGGAGGACGCGACTCACCTGCTGTTCGTGGACGCGGACATCACCTTCCAGCCCGCCCAGGTGGCCCGCATGGTTCGGTTCAACCAGGACGTGGTGGCAGGCATGTATCCCCTGAAGGTCCGGGACTGGTCGGCCGATGCTATCGGCCGGATCCGCCAAGGGGAGGGCCTGGAGACCGCTCCCTTGCGTTACGTTGGCGCCTTCGCGGAGGGTGAGGACCGGCAGGAGCAGGATGGTTTCGTCACCGGCCAATATGCCGGCACAGGGTTCATGCTCATTCGCCGCGAAGCGCTGGCCCGCATGATGCGCGCCTATCCGGAGTTGCGCTTCGCTGCGGCCCATGATCGGGCCACGCAGGATCCCAGTCCGCACCAGTTCGCGCTGTTCGACTGCATGATCGAACCGGAAACCCGCCATTATCTCAGCGAGGATTACACCTTCTGCCGCCGCTGGCGGGACATGGGCGGCCAGATCTGGCTGGATACACAGGGTGCCCTCATACATTCCGGCAGCCACGATTTTGTTGGTAATCCGGCAATGCGCTATCCGATTGTCCAGTCCGCAATGGCAACAGCCGCCTGATCACCGGACGGCATCAACATGTTTGGATGCCAACGGCGGATACTGCATGATCAGCGTGTGGGACGAGTAGGAGATCCACACATGCACCGCGCGCTGGAAATCGGCACCTAGCAGCATTTCCACTTCGTCGTCGCCTCGCGCATCCAGAACGTCGACCGGCAAGTGATCTACTTCGAGATCGCCAATTGCAACCGGCTCCAGCATGTGAACCACGCCTCGAATCGTGTTCGGCCCAACGCCTTGAACAGTTGTCCGCTTGCCCTCAGCCAACTCATTATATCGCAGGCCCAATTTTTCCGCAGCATGCCGAAAGATTGCGGTGTGCGCCGCGCCGGTGTCAATCAATGCCACAAGCGATTGGCCAGCGATCGTCACGCGCACCCGCGGCCGCCTGTCCTCGCCAATCGGTAGCAGGCCCACCTGATAGAGTGGACTGGCCAGGAATGCTGCCGGCGCGCTGCAATCCCCTAACGGCCGGAATAGTCGTATCTGATGCTCCGGAAAGTCCAAATCGATGTCAAACTGAGAAATGAGATCAGCGCTCAGCAAACCGTCTGCAGGTGGCCGCACCACGTCCGCAGCCATGAAATTAAAATCCTTTGCGTGCAGCCCACCTAACTCAACCGTGTGCGCAACGACCGCTATCGCTGCTCGGCCGCCACCAATTCCACTCACGATCCCACGAACAGAATCAAATTCCTCGCCTGTCAGCAGATGCAATCCTAGCCGGTCGGACGCAGCCAAAGTCAGGATGCTCGTATATGCACCAGTATCAAACACCAATCGGGCCGGTTTGCCATTTAAGGCCGCCTGAACCATCACTGCAGCATTAAGCGTCGTCAGCGGCAGCGTGGAGGCCAATGCCATTTTGCATTGTCCACGCGCGCCGGACCACGTAATGAGAAAAAGACAAAACCAAACAGCCGTCTGCCGCATACCGGTCGTCCATCCACAAGTCGTTAGGAGAACGTAGCAGATACAGATCGGAACTCAAACGGAACAAGAGATTGTGCTACTGAACCTTCAAGTCCGCAGAGGCGTCTATCAGTCAACCTCGGCGACAGCGCTTACGAAAGTTTTCTGCTTCTTTTCCTCAAAAAAAGAAGGCCGCGATTCCTTCATTCTGGCGGCACCGGCGAACACGCCACATTCGCCGCCCGCGCCAGCACCACCATCCGCCGTGCCGCCAC
>CAZZYR010000033.1:0-12435 GCA_964658235.1 uncultured Acetobacteraceae bacterium
TTTTGCTTCTTTTTTTCAAAAAAGAAGTCTTTCCTTCATTTTGACTCGAGCCCCCATGCCCGAAAAAATCACCGTAGAAACCGAAATCGCCGCCCCCATCACCGAAGTCTGGCGCGCCTGGATCACCCCGGACGACATCAAACACTGGAACGCCGCCTCTCCTGACTGGCACACCACCGCCGCGCACGTGGATCTGCGCGAAGGCGGTGCTTTCTCATCGCGCATGGAAGCCAAGGACGGCAGCATGGGCTTCGACTTCGCCGGCACCTACACCAAGATCATCGAACACCTACGCATCGAAAGCGAATTTGGCGGCCGCGCGCTGACCGTGGAATTCACCCCCACCGCGCACGGCGTGACCGTGCGCGAAACCTTCGATCCCGAGCAGACCTTCCCCCTCGAGCAGCAGCGCCTCGGCTGGCAAGCCATCCTGGATAATTTCAAAGCCCACGTTGAGGCGCGCCGAAGCGCCTGACCCGCCCCACTTGCGCACGCCCACCGCCCGGGTGCACTCACCGCTCCCGCAAGACGGAGCCATACCCATGACCGGACGCATCTCAGCCCGCCTCACCGCCCTTGGCCTAACCCTCCCGGCCGCCCAGCCCCCCGTCGCCACCTATGTCCCCTTCGTCGTCACCGGCAGCCTCGTCGTCGTCTCCGGCCAGCTCCCCATGATCGACGGCAAACCCGGCTGGACCGGCAAGCTCGGCGCCGGCGTGTCCGACGCGGACGCCACCCAGGCTGCCCGCCAGTGCCTCCTCAACCTCCTCGCCCACGTCCAAACCGCCTGCGACGGAGACCTGGACCGCGTCGCCCGCATCGTCCGCCTCGGCGGCTTCATCGCCTGCACGCCGGACTTCACCCGCCACCCCGCCGTCATGAACGGCGCCTCGGACCTCGCCGTGGAAATCTTCGGCGATGCCGGCCGCCACGCCCGCTCCACCATCGGCGTCTCCAGCCTGCCGCTTGATTCCCCGGTGGAAATCGAAGGCATGTTCGAAATCGACTAACCCTCCTGGGCGGACAGGAAAGCAAGAAGGCAAGCGCTTCTTTTTGAAAAAAGAAGCAAAAACTTTTACGCCATTGGAGCTTGTATGAAACGGATACTTCTCGTCACGGCCGCGCTCCTGTGCACAACGGCCGCGCAGATGCCGCCGCAAACGCCAGCGCCTGCGCCGCAAAAACCCATGCCGCCGCTCGTCACCGAAACACCCAAAGCCTTTGTCGAGAACACATCCGCTTTCGATTACATCAAGCGCTCCGCCATGATCCCCATGCGGGACGGCACCAAGCTCCACACCGTCATCATCATCCCACGCGGCGCCGCCCACGCCCCCATCCTGCTCTCCCGAACGCCCTATGGCGCGGAGGACCGCTTTCCCACCAACACAACATCCCACCTCGCCGCCGTCATGGCCGATCACGATGTCGCGGATGACCTCGTCGCAAACCACAACTACATCCGCGTCATCCAGGACGTCCGCGGCAAACACGGCAGCGAAGGCGATTACGCCATGACGCGCCCGCTGCACGGCCCGCTCAACAACACCGCCAACGACCACTCCACGGACACCTACGACACCATCGACTGGCTGGTCCACAACACGCCTGAAAGCAACGGCCATGTCGGCATCCTCGGCATCTCCTATGACGGCTTCACGTCCCTCATGGCGCTCTTCCACCCGCACCCCGCCTTGCGCGCTGCCGTCCCCATCAACGCCATGGTCGATGGCTGGCGCGGCGACGATTGGTTCCACAACGGCGCCTTCCGCCAGGACAGCCTGGTCTACGTGCACGACCAGGAAGCCACCCGCGAGAGCAGCCAAACCTGGTGGTCCGACCATTACGACGACTACGACACCTGGCTCTCCGCGGGCTCAGCCGGCGACATGGCCAAGCTCCACAACCTGGACCAGACCGGCTTCGCGCTCAAACTGATGTTCCACCCCGCCTACGATGCCTTCTGGCAAAATCAGGCCATCGACAAACTCCTCGCCGCCCAGGGCCTCACCGTCCCCACCCTTCTCGTGCACTCCCTGTGGGACCAGGAGGACATCTACGGCAACATCGCTGTCTGGAACGCCGTCAAACCGAAGGACACGGACAACAAACTGTTCCTCGCCATCGGCCCCTGGTTCCACCACCAGGAACGCCTCGATGGCTCCGCCGTCGGCAACATCGAATTCGGCAGTGACACGGCCGCCTATTTCCGCGCCCACATCCTGCGCCCCTTCCTGGACCACTTCCTGAAGGACGAGGCCCCGCCTCTGGGACTCTCCACCGTCACCGCCTACCAGACCGGCAGCAACGAATGGCACTCCCTGAAATCCTGGCCCTCCGGCTGCGACGACGGCTGTCGCATCGACCATACCTCTATGTATCTCCAGCCAGGTTTCAAACTCGCCGCCAGCGCGCCCGCCGCCGCCATCCCCGGTTTCGACAGTTACACCTCGGATCCCGCCCGGCCGGTTCCCTATCTTCCGCGTCCCATCCACATCGAAGGCGAGGCGGGCGCCAAGTCCTGGCAAACCTGGCTCACCAGTGACCAGCGCGACGCGGCCAGCCGCACGGACGTGCTCACCTACACCGGCGCACCGCTGACCGCGCCCATGACCATCGCCGGCCAGCCAATCGTGAACCTCGCCGCGTCGACCACCGGCACGGACGGCGACTTCGTCGTCAAACTCATCGATGTCTATCCGGACGAGATGGGCCGCGACCCGCACATGGGCGGCTACCAGCTCATGGTCTCCGCGGACATCATGCGCGCGCGCTACCGCAACGATCCCGCCAAGCCCGAAGCCATGCCGTCCGACCAGAAGCAGACAATCAAATTCGCGCTCCCCACCACCAACCACGTCTTTTTGCCCGGCCACCGCGTGATGGTGCAGATCCAGTCGAGCTGGTTCCCGCTCTATGACCGCAATCCGCAAACCTTCGTCAAAAACATCTTCTTCGCCAAACCCGCCGACTACCACCGCGCCATCATCAAGATCTTCGATGCTGGCACCAGCACCAGCTTCATCGACCTGCCGATCGTGCGGCAGTAGCAATAACCCCGTCGCACCCCCGGTCATGGCCGTGGGCTTGCCCGGCCATCCGCGCGGTGCCACGGGTCCACATGCCGCGCGGAGAAATATCCTGCGCCATATCCGACTTCGCCGGCCTGAAGGCTTCACGCGCCTCAGGAAAAACCCGCTGCGTTCTTCGCGCTCTGTTTACCTCGCCCTCCCAAGATGGCGCCTGCCCGGGCATGACGCCAGTGCAATGTCCTAACCGAGCGAGCGATGTTGAACCTCACCTCCCGTTTTTCCATCCGCGCTAACCTGGTTGCCGCCTTTGCCCTGCTGCTTCTGGGCGTTTCGGCTCTGGGTCTCTATTCGATGGCCAAGCTCAGCGCCCTCAACGCCGCCAGCACGGAGATCGTGGAGGACTATCTCCCCAGCGTCGAAGTCATCGGCCGTCTTCTCAAGCACACCGAGTCGGTTCGCCGCCTTCAGGCAGCAGTAATCCTGAACGAGGATCCCGCCTCGCGGAAGGCTGTGGAGGCCTTGAAGGCGGACGCTCTCGCCCAGCAGCGTAAAGCCTGGGATGACTATGCCTCCATGATCAGCGCCGGTGAGGAACGCAGGCTCGCCGACCTTTTTGCCGCCCGTTGGACGGACTACCTGGCTCAATCCGCACCCATCGAGGATTTGCTCGCCGCCGGAAAACCCGCGGCCGCGACGGCAGTGTTCAATGCCACGCTGCCCCAATTCAACGCTCTGTCGGATACGTTGTTGCAGGACGCAGCGTACAACGCCAGCAACGGCCGCCGCGTCGGCGCGGAGGCCATCGCGCTCGGCCGCACTGGCCGCATCGGCATCGAGGTCGTTCTTGCGACAATGGCGGGCCTGGCCTTGGCCATCGGGGCTGCCCTGATCGCCGGGATCTCCGCACCCATCTCCGCGATGACCGCCTCCATGCGCGCTTTGGCTCAGAACGATTTTTCCGCCGCCATTCCCGGCACCCAGCGCGGGGATGAAATCGGCCGCATGGCCGCCGCCGTGCAGGTTTTCAAGGACAACATGGTCGCCGGGGCCCGTCTTGCCGCCGCCCAGGGCGAAGAGCAGGCGGCCAAGCAGGCGCGGGCGGCCCACCTCTCCGGCCTGGTGGCCACCTTTGAAATGAAAGCGGGCAGGCTGGCCGGCTCGGTGTCGGAGGCATCCACGGACATGGAGAAAACCGCCCAGTCCATGGCCTGCACCGCGGACCAAACCAACAGCCAGGCATCCGCCGTAGCCGCCGCCGCGGAGGAGGCGAGCGCACGCGTCCAGACCGTCGCGTCCGCCGCGGAGGAACTCGCCGCATCGATCAACGAGATCAACATGCAGATGGCAAAATCCTCGAAGATCACCGGCAAGGCGGTGGTCGAAACGCGGCGCAGCGACACCATCGTCCGCGAACTATCTGACGGCGCCCAGAAGATCGGCAAGGTGGTGGAACTTATAACGTCGATCGCCAGCCAGACCAACCTGCTCGCCCTGAACGCCACCATAGAAGCCGCGCGTGCCGGCGAAGCAGGCAAGGGCTTTGCCGTCGTCGCCAGCGAGGTCAAGAGCCTCGCCGGTCAGACCGCGGGCGCCACCGAACAGATCGCCGCGCAAATCCTGCAAATCCAATCCGCGACGCGCGATGCGGTGGAAGCCATCAGCGGCATCGGCGTTACCATCGAGGAACTGAGCGGGATCGCGGGCTCCATCGCCGCCGCCGTTGAACAGCAGGGCGCGGCCACCGCGGAAATCGCGCGCAACGTTTCCCAGACAGCGGACGCCACGCGGCAGGTGACAACGAATATCGCCGGCGTCAGCGCGGCCGCCGGAAACAGCGGTGCCACCGCCGGCCGCATGCTTGAAGCTGCCGGACGGCTATCCACCCAAGCAACAGAACTTTCCAACGAAGTGGGTATCTTCGTCGCTGGCGTCCGGGCCGCCTGATGCCAATGCACTGAGAGGCATAGCGAGCGGGTGCTGGGAACGCAAACGCAGAACTCAACGCTTCAGCAGTCCGCTGGATAGTTCCTGACCTAGTCCTCACCGTCGCCAGCCTCCACTGATCCCGGCACACCCGACCAGCCCAGTGCGCTGAAAGCCTTTTTACGCAGAACGCCTGCCATTCCTGAACCGTGCCAGCGGCCACGCAGGCAGCGGCCCGATGTCGACGCGTCCGCGGTATCAGGCACCCGTCATTGGGCAAACTTTTCTGCCACGGTCCGCGCAGGCTCACTCAAATCGTCACCGTACCGTCACCGAACTGTCATCCCAATCCACACACCCACTTGCTAGATGCGCCAGCCAATCTGAAAACCAGAACGGGGTCACACATGCGCACGCTTCGCACGCTTCTGCTCGCCACAGCCATCGGCGGGGCATCCCTCGCCGCCGCCCAGGCCGCCACACCCGCCATCACCACCACATACCAACATGTGCTGCTGATCAGCGTGGACGGCATGCATGCCATCGACCTGGCGAATTACATCCAGGCCCATCCCACCAGCAATTTCGCCAAACTCGCCAATTCCGGCATCATCTACCCGAACACGCTCACCACCGCCCCGTCCGACAGCTTCCCCGGCATGCTGGCGCAGGTGACAGGCGCCACGCCCAAAACCGGCGGCCTCTTCTACGATGACAGCTACGACCGCACGGAATATCCCTCCGCCAATTTCTACCTGAGCCAGGGCAAGCCGGACGCCGGCTGCGTCGGCAAACCCGGCACGGAAGTCACGAACTTCGAAGACCTGGACAAGAACTACAACTACGCCACCAGCCTCGCTGCGGACTACACCGCCGGCGGCACGCTCGGCAAAGTCCTCACCCAGCTTGATCCCAACAGCATGCAGCGCCGCCTCGTCGCCGGCAAATGCGTCCCCGTCTACCCGCACCAATACGTCCGCACGAACACCATCTTCGAAATCATCAAGGACGCAGGCCTCTACACCGCCTGGTCGGACAAGCACCCCGCCTATGAAGACCTCGCCGGTCCGTCCGGCAAAGGACTCGACGAACTCTTCGCGCCGGAAATCAATTCCCAGGACATTCTCGACAAGAATGCCGCCACCGGCGACGACTACACCAAAAGCTACAAGGGCGTGCGTACCTATGACAGCATCAAGGTGCGCGCTGTCCTGAACTGGATCGATGGCTTCAACAGCACCGGCACCGCCAAGCTCGCCGGCGCACCCGCCATCTTCGGCATGAACTTCCAAACCGTCAGCGTCGGCCAGAAGCTCGCCAAGGCCGGCGCCGCGGACTACCAGACACCCACCCTCACCGGCGGCTACCTGGACGGCAACGCCACCCCCGGCACCGCGCTCACCGTGCAGTTCGATTTCGTCGATTCGGCTCTCGGCCGCTTCCGCCAGGAACTCGTCAAACAGGGCCTGGACAAATCCACCCTGATCATCGTCAGCGCCAAGCACGGCCAATCCCCGATCGACCCGAAACTCCGCGTCGCCATCAGTGACGCACCCTTCCAGTCCACCCCTGGCTACGGCACCCACGGCTTCGAGATCTGCGACGACGAAGGCCTGATCTGGCTCGAACCCGACCTCGAGCACGCCAACTACATCTCCGCCGAAAAATACCTCAAGGCAAACGCAGCCCAGCTCCACATCCTGCAACTGCTGGACCGCACGTCCCTCACGCAGCTCTACGGGGATCCGTTCCACAACAGCCGCGTGCCCGATTTCATCGCCGTCACGGACCACGGCGCCATCTGCACCGGCGGCTCCAAACTCTCCGAACACGGCGGCTTCTCAAACGATGACCGCAACGTTCTGCTGCTCGTCTCAGCCCCCGGCATCAAGTCGGAAGTCGTGGAAACACCCGTGCAGACCACGCAGATCGCGCCGACCATCCTCAGCGCGCTCGGGCTGGATCCGAACAAGCTGCAGGCTGTGAAGGCGGAAGGGACGCAGGTTTTGACGCACTAAGGGAAAAGCACGCAGGTCTTTTCTGAAAAAAAGAACCAAAAAACTTTTGTCTAGGAAGGCGGGATGTTCAGGCATCCCGCCTTTTGCGTGGCTGCGGGGGTAAAGCGTCCGGAGATCACATCGAATTCAAACAGATGCGTGGGTCCGGACATGGCGCGCGCACGCAAGGCCGAGTTGGCACATACTGCCTCCAATCTTTCAGTCATGTCAGCGCCGGGTGCCGCGCGTGCAGCAGCCAGGCCGAATACGCCGCGCAACAGGTAGAACCGCCCTGCATTGTCAGGCACGCCGGAAAATACCAGATTGCCCCTCACCCCTGACACCGCCCGCACGCCGGCCAGCAGTGCCCGTACCCTGTCGCCCGCCTGCCGCATGCCCCGCGCCTGCATGTTGGACTCAGCTGCGAACACCAGGATCAGCCCGCACACCAACGCACCGCGCCACTTCCCGCTCACCGGCAGGGATCGCGCACCCAGCACCAGCGCAAACGCCAGCGCCACACTTGCCGCGTAAGAAAATCGCTCGGTGAACCCGTCTACAAAGGCAAACGGCGCATACAGCACGCCGCAGATCGCCAACCACCCGACCGTCTCACCACGCCGCGCCGCCAATCCCCAACCTACCAGTCCGAAAACCACCAGCAACACCGGCGCGCCCATGAAATGGAGCGCATGCACTCCCATCCCCGCTAGATTCCTGATCACGCCCCCAACAGGATGCGGCGCGGCCACATCCGTGTTTATCCCAAAACGGCCCAGCGCGCAGCGTCTGACAATCCAGAACACTGCATCCGAGCCGCATACAACGGCCAGACTTCGCCACACCACCGCCGGCGCAGCTCGCCCGTGCATTATCAGCATAAGCCCGCCCACCGCCAGCACGGCTGGCAGCACGGCCGCCGGCTCGTAACACAGCATCCCCAGCACCTGCCACACGCTCACTCGGGCGATGCCAGACCACCCGCCGCCCCGCAGCACCAGATCCAGCCACGCCCGCACAGCCAAAAGCCCGAACAGCACGCACAGCAGCCCGGTTCTCCCGGAAATCCAGTCCACGCTTTCCCAGTCCATCGGGAACGCCGCAAACACGCACGCCATCGCTGCGGCCTGTTCCTGGCGCCAACCCAAACGCCGCGCCACGCTGCCCACAAGCACCGCATTGACCGCGTGGAGGCACAGATTCTCCGCATGCCACCCCCACGCCGCCGCACCAAACACGTGCGCGTCCACAACGTAGCTGAACCGGGTCAGCGGCCTGTAGGCGCTCCCAAACCCCCAGCTTCCTTCCAGGGCGCGCCAAGCGTCCTGCCAATCTCCATGCAGCAACCAGACAAAATCATCGGCCTGAAAAAACCCGAACACCGACGGATAATGCGCCGCCAAAACCACCACCAAGCAAAGCGCCGCCACTTTCACGCCAGTGTCGCTCGTTCCCAACCCATCAAAATCAGCATTCCCTCTCCCTTACAAGGAACAAGACCTCTGCTCCACGAGTCCGCAACGGCACTCGCAAAGATTCTTTGTTCTTTTTCGCAAAAAAGTCTTGCCTTACGCTATCAACTCCCGCACCCGCGCGCCCAGCTGCTCCATCGCGAACGGCTTCGTCAGAACATGCATCCCCGCTTCCAGATGCCCGTGATCCACCACCGCATTTTCCGCAAATCCGGTGATGAACAGAACCTTCAGCCCCGCCCGCAGCGCCCGGCCCGCATCGGCCACCTGACGTCCGTTCAATCCCGGCAGCCCCACATCGGTAATCAGCAGATCCACCCGCGCGGCCGATTCCAGAACCTTCAGGCCAGACGGGCCGTCTGTCGCTTCTATTGTCCGGTAGCCTAGATCTTCCAGCACATCCGTGATCAGCATGCGCACCGTCGGCTCGTCGTCCACCACCAGCACCGTTGCCTCGGCTTGCGCTCTCGCCGCGGTGCCCTCCACCGCCGGTTGGACCGCCTCCTCAGCCTCGCTCTCGCCAAGATGCCGCGGCAGATACAGGCTGACCACCGTGCCCTTCCCCGGTTCGGAATAAATCCGCGCCTGCCCGCCTGATTGCCGTGCAAACCCGTAAATCATCGAAAGCCCCAGCCCGGTGCCCTGCCCCAGCGGCTTGGTGGTGAAAAATGGATCGAACGCCTTGGCAATCACCTCCGGCGTCATCCCGGTCCCGGTATCGCTCACGGACAGCGTCACATACTGCCCGGGCGACAGTTCCCGCTGCGCCGCCACCCGCGAATCCACCCATTTGTTCGCCGTCTCAATCGTCAGCCGGCCGCCATCCGGCATCGCGTCCCGCGCGTTGATGCACAGATTCAGCAGCGCATTCTCCAACTGGCCGGGATCCGCCAGCGTCTTCCACAAACCGGCGGACCCGATCGCTTCCACCTTGATGGACGGCCCCACCGTCTGGCGCACCAGATCCTCCATGCCGGCCACCAGCACGTTCACATCCACCGCTTTCGGCATCAGCGTCTGCCTGCGGGAAAACGCCAGCAGCCGGTGGGTCAGGGCCGCCGCCCGCCGCGCCGCCCCCTCGGCGGCAATCACGTAACGCTCCAGTTCCGTGGTCCGGCCCTGCGCCAGGCGAACCTTCAGCAGCTCCAGGCTGCCCGTCACACCAGTCAGCAGATTGTTGAAATCGTGTGCCAAACCGCCGGTCAGTTGCCCCACCGCCTCCATCTTCTGGGATTGGCGCAGTGCCGCCTCCGCCTCCATCAGCTCCGCTGTCCTGGCCGCCACCTGATTCTCCAGGGAGGCCGCAAGTTGGCGCAACCCCTGCTCCGCGCGCCAGCGCTCCACCGCCATCCGGGTGCGCTGCGCCACCTCCCGCACAAACCGCTGGTCGTCCTCGGTCCATGTCCGCGCGGTCGCGTGGCTCAAATACAGCAGCGCCACCAGCCCGGCATGCTCGGTCACCGGCATGTTGATGAAAGCCTGCGCGCTGATGTCTTTCAGCGCCGCGGCCGTGGCCTGCGTGCGCGGGTCGATATCGGCGTCCTCGATCACCACCGTCTCGCCGCGCTTGAGGTCATCGATATACGAGCCGAAATCCCGGAATCGCAGCTCTCCCGCCAAGCTCAGGATCCCCGGCGCGTTCCAGTCCCGCTCGATGGAGATGGTCTCTGCCGCCAGGTCCACCGTGCCATAGCCCGCGCGGCTCACCTCCAGTGTCTGCCCCAGGATTTCCGCTGCCGCGAATGCCAGTTCCGCCGGATTGTCCAGCGCCCGGAACCGGTCGTCCAGAACCACCAGCGCATCGATCCGCGCCTGCGCCCGCTTGCGCGCGGTGATGTCCATGGACACGCCCGCCAGATGCCGCGCGGTGCCATCCGGCCCACGCTCCACCTGGGCGCGTATTTCCACCCATCCCTGTGCGCCGTCCGGATGCCGGATGCGGAATTCGATGTGATAGTCAGTGCCGTTGGCCACACTGTCCCTGTACGCCGCATTCATCCGCGGCCGGTCTTCCGCATGCACCACGTCCAGCAGGTCCGCGTATCCGAACGGTTCGTTGGGGTCGCGCCCAAAATTCTGCCGGAAGATGCGGGAGCTGGTCAGGACGTCCGTCCGCAGATCGAGCTCCCAGATGCCCAGCCGGCCTGCCTTCGTGGCAAAGCTCAGCTTGGTATCCACCTCTGCCTGCTGCCGCTGCCTGTCGGTCAGCTCCGCCAGCAGCGCGGCGTTGTGCGTCTCCAGCCCCGCCAGCCTGTCCCGCTCCAGCGTCACATCCACCTGGCTGGCGAAGAAATACGCCAGCTCCCCCGCCGCATCGTGCACCGGCGCCATCAGCAGCCGGTTCCAGAACGCGGAGCCATCCTTCCGGTGGTTGCGAATCTCTATCTCCAGCGGCTGCACGGACCGCACCGCCGCCCCTATCCGCGCGACCGTCTCTTTGTCCGTCTCCGGACCCTGCAGAAAGCGGCAGTTCCGTCCCAGGATCTCCGCCCGCGCATACCCTGTCAGCCGGCAGAATGCATCATTCACGAACACCACGGGATTGTCCGCTATCCGCGGATTGGTGATGATCATCGGCATCCGCGTGGCGCGCACCGCCGCCACAAAGGGGTCCGTGCCATCGTCACGCCCCTGGATCTCCGCGCCAATCCGAGCGTCATCCAGGTGCGCCTGCGCCTGCGGGCTGGGCACCGGGCCAGCTTGCACGGCGTCTCGGGAGTGGATGGGCGTGGACATCTGCGCTCTGGAGGAAGTGAGTGGCCCCTTGCTGGCCGGGAGGCACAACGTAGCGCAAAGCGCGCAGTTCTTTCGCCAAAAAGATGGCCGCCGCCTTACGTCAACAGCCGCGCCAGTACCGGCACCAGCACCGCCGTCGCTATGCCGTTCAGCCCCACCGCAATCCCCGCGAACGTCCCCGCCAGCTGGTCCACCTGAAACGCCCGTGCCGTCCCCAGCCCATGCGCCGCCAGCCCAACCGCAAACCCCCTTGCCCGCCAGTCCCGCACCCGCAGCAGGTTCAGCAGCGGCGTCGCCACCACCGCCCCCACAATCCCCGTCAGGATCACCAGCACCGCCGTCAGCGACGGTGCCCCGCCGATCCGCTCGGAAATCCCCATCGCAATCGGCGTCGTCACGGATTTCGGCGCCAGGCTCAGCACGCTCTCACGGGATCCCCCCAGCGCCCACGCAATCCCCATCGCGGACCCCGCCGCCGTCACGCACCCCGCCAGCAGCGCCGCCGCAATCGGCACCAGTGCGCGCCCCACCACATGCCGGTTGCGAAACAGCGGCACCGCCAGCGCCACCGTCGCCGGCCCCAGCAGGAAATGCACGAACTGCGCCCCGCTGAAATACGTGGCATAGCTCGTCCCCGTCCCCAACAGCACCGCCACCAGCAGCCCCACCGCAATCGCCACCGGATTGATCACCGGCGCGCCGCCCGCCCGCCCATGCAGCGCCGCGCCCACGCCATAGGCCGCCAGCGTCGCCGTCAGCCACAGCAAAGGCTGCGCATGCAGATACACCCACACATGCACGATCACCGGCGTAATCATCGCCCGCCGCCGCGCGCCATCATCCGGTCCACCGCCTGAAACACCAGCGCGCTCACCGCAATCGTCAGCACCGTGGACGCCACCACCGCCGCCCCCAGCGGCCACCATTCCCGCGCAATCCGCGCGCCGTTCGCCATCACCCCCACCGCCGCCGGCACAAAAAACAAACTCAGATGCCGCAACAGGAAATCCGCCGCCTGCTCCAGCGCCGCGGACATCCTGCCGCGCGCTATCAGCAACCCGGCTAATACCACCATGCCAAGCACCGGGCCTGGCACAGGCAGGCTCAACGCTTGCGAAACGATCTCGCCGCCGAGTTGGCAGGCGAGCAGCAGGCATAAAGCGCCGATCAAGAAAGGAAGCAGTTCTTTTTTGAAAAAAAGAACCAAAAAACTTTTTTCCGTGCTGTCGCGGACTCAATAAACAAAAGTTTTTTGCTTCTTTTTTTCAAAAAAGA
>CAZZYR010000034.1:0-6160 GCA_964658235.1 uncultured Acetobacteraceae bacterium
ATCGTACAGGAAGCCGCCTTCCTCGGCGACGAGGCGTTGCGTGCGTTCGCTCGTACGGCCGGTATACCAGCCGAGCGGACGTTGGCCGGTAAGCGCGGTGAGGCTGGCAATAGCCTGATGCATGTGGGCGCGCTCTGTAGCTTCGTCGATCTGGTCGTAATCGATCCAGCGCCAACCATGGCTGGCAATTTCATGGCCGGCCTCCACCATGGCGCGGGCAGCTTCAGGGTTGCGTTCCAATGCCTGCGCTACCGCGAAGATGGTGGCCGGCACGGCATGTTTCTCGAACAGGCGCAGCAGCCGCCAGATGCCGGCACGGCTGCCATATTCATAGACCGACTCCATGCTCATGTGGCGGCGGCCCTCGAAAGGGACGGCGCCGATGATTTCGGAGAGGAATTTTTCGGAAGCCGGGTCGCCGTGGAGGATGTTGGCCTCGGCGCCTTCTTCGTAATTGATCACGAATTGCAGGGCAATGCGGGCGCCATTCGGCCAGTTTGCGTGTGGCGGGCTGGCGCCGTAGCCGATCATGTCGCGCGCGTAGGGTGCGGTCATGCGGGCTGAAACCGGTCGATGAAGGTGGCCAGCACGCTTGTGGCGGTGGCGGCGTCCTGCGCGGTGATGGATTCGGCGGGGTTGTGGCTGATACCACCCGCGCAGCGGACGAAGATCATGCCGATATCGGCGATAGCTTGGATCGCCAGGCCGTCATGGCCCGCGCCACTGGGCAGATGAAGCGGTACGATCCCATGCGCCGCGACCGCGCCCGCGATCTGCGCAGTGAGCCATGGAGCGCAGGGGGTGGCGGGCATGTCGTAGATTTTCGTCGGCGCGATGGTGACGCCGCGCGATGCGGCGATCGATTGAAACTCGCGCAAGACATTTGCTTCGCATGCACAGCGCGGAGCGTCCTCGGGGGCGCGGATGTCCATGGTGAAACGGACGTGGCCGGGGATGACGTTCATGGCGGCGTGGGACACGTCCAGCCTCCCCACCGTGCCAACAAGGCCCGGTTGCCCGGCGCAGCTTTGTTCGACGGCGTTGATGCAGGCAGCGGCGGCAGCCAGCGCATCCTGGCGCGCAGCCATGGGCACGGTGCCGGCGTGGCCGGCAAGGCCATGGACGTCCACCTTGTATCGCGCGGCGCCACTGATGGAGGTAACGATCCCAACGGGGCAATGCGCGCGGTCCAGCACCGGGCCTTGCTCGATATGCAGTTCAACGTAGGCGTGCGTGCCTTGGCGCGTGTGGGCAGCTTGCGGGATGCAGTCGGGATCAAGACCAAAATCAACGATGGCCTGCCGCAGCGTGATGCCATCTTGATCCGTAAGGCTGAAGACGGCCGGATCGAACGTGCCTGCGAAGGCACGGCTGCCTAGCAGGGTGGTGCCGAAGCGCACACCTTCCTCCTCGCTGAAGGCCACAATTTCGATGGCAAACGGGTGACGACGGCCGGCGCGGTGCAAGGCAGCGACACAAGCGATGGACGCGACGATGCCGAGCATGCCGTCGTACCTGCCTGCGTTGCACACGGTGTCCAGATGCGAACCCAAGACCAGAGCGGGAGCGCCCGGCGGATCACTTTCATAGCGGCCAACGATGTTGCCGATTGCATCCATGTGCGCCGCCATGCCGGCCTGCTGCATCCAATCCTGGACGAGCCCCGCCGCCTGCCGATACGCTAGACAAAGGAAGGTGCGTTGCAGGAACAGCGGGCTCTCACTGCACGCAGCCAGCGCATTCAGCCGGTCCAGCAGATCGGCACCTGCAGTCATGCGTGGCCTAGGCCGCCGCTGCGTTCGACAAAGGCTGTGATGTCGGCGACGCCCACGCCCGCACGGATGTTGGCAAAAACAAAGGGCCGCTCCCCACGCATGCGGCGGGCATCGCGGTCCATGACATCCAGGCTGGCGCCGACATACGGCGCGAGATCGATCTTGTTAATCACAAGCAGATCGCTGCGCACGATACCAGGACCGCCCTTGCGGGGGATCTTGTCGCCAGCGGAGACGTCGATGACGTAGATCGTGATGTCCGCAAGCTCCGGCGAGAACGTGGCCGCCAGGTTGTCGCCCCCACTTTCAATCAGGATAAGATCCAGAAGCGGAAATTGCGCGCGGAGCTGTGCGATGCCGGCCAGGTTAATGCTGGCGTCCTCGCGGATGGCGGTGTGCGGGCAGCCACCGGTTTCGATGCCCAGAATGCGCTCGGCCGGCAGGGAGCCTGCGCGGGTCAGGAATTCCGCGTCTTCACGGGTAAAGATGTCGTTGGTGATGGCGGCGATAGCAAAACGGTCCCGCAGACCGCGGCAAAGCGCATCCATAAGCGCGGTCTTGCCGGTGCCGACAGGGCCGCCGATGCCAACGCGCAAAGGGCCATGGGGAGATTTCATGAACGGAACATCCTGGAATACTGTGTCTCATGTTGCATGGACGCGAGGTCCGCACGGAAGCAGGCCGACCCGATATCCTCGAGCGTGGCTTCGCGTGATTGCATGGCGGTGACGAGCAAGGCTGATTGCAGGCCGGCCAGCACGCACAGGCCGTCTGATTGACCAAGCGGAATAAGCCGAACGCCAGCGGAGAGGACATTGCCGACCCATGCGGAGAGATAGGCGATGCAAGCGGCGTCCTCGCCGATCTGCTGGCTCGCCGCAAAGCTGCCGAAGACGACAGGATAGGCTGCGTCCATCACGCTGCCGCCCCAGGCGCGCGCGGAAGCGGCAAATGCGCTGCCCTGTGCGAGCGACTCCATTTGGCGTTCCCGGCTTGGAGAGAGCGAAGCGGCAATTTCGGCAAGTTCAGCCAATTCTACGTTGGAGTTCGCCAAGCGATGCGCATGGCGCAGCAAGATGGCGTCCGTGCGCCCCGATCCGTCCGAAAGGAGGGCCATGATCCAGGAAGACAGGGTTGCCGCATCGGTGACGTCAAGCGCCTCCACCGCCCACTCCAGGCCGTGCGAATAGGCAAAGCCACCGGTTGGAAAAGCGGGTGATGCGAAGCACAGCAGTCGAAATAATGTGACGGGGTCAATCATCGTGGTGATGATGATGGCCGCCCGCATAGGCGCCGGCTTCCGGATCGAACGGCGCTTGCATGTCCCGCGTGGTTCCGCCGAGTTGCCTGATCATGTCCGTCATGACGTGGTCGGTACGGATGCGGATTGTGTCGCCCAGAAATTGCACGGGGAGGTGGCGGTTGCCAAGGTGCCAGACGATACGCATGAGCAACGCGGCATCCGTGGCAGTAATTTCCGTCACTGGTTCCGGCCGGGCGCACACGCGGATGATGCCGCCATCTTTCAAGAGCAGGCCGTCATCCTGGATGAGCCGGACAGCCTGCGGCAGATCCAGCAGGATTTCCCTACCCTGTTCACTGCGGAGCAGGTAACGGCGCCGAAACCGGCGGTCATGGTCTAACAGCACCTGCCCAACTTCTTGGTTGTCATCCCACGTGCCCGCAGGAAGTAAGGACAACGCCTGCGTCACTGTCATGCGTCCGCGACACCCAAAAGGACAAAACTTTTTTCGGTCTTCTTTTCAAAAAAGAACATGCTTGCCTCTGCCCTCAAAACAAGAAATACCGCTGCGCCATCGGCAGCACATCGGCCGGCTCGCATGTCAGCAGCACGCCGTCCGCGCGCACCTGATAGGTTTCCGGATCGACCTCAATGACGGGCGTTGCATCGTTGTGGATCATACTGCGCTTGCCGATGCCGCCGCGTGTGTTCGAGACAGCGGCAAGGCTGCGGTGCAAACCGAGTCTATGGCCGATGTCATCCTCCAGAGCTGCCGCGGAGACGAAGGTAATGCAGCTCTGGCTGAGTGCGCGGCCAAAGCCCGCAAACATGGTTCGGTAATGCACCGGCTGCGGTGTGGGGATAGACGCGTTGGGGTCGCCCATCGCAGCCAGAACGATCGAGCCGCCCTTGATCACAAGATCTGGTTTGACGCCAAAATAGGCTGGCGACCAAAGGACGAGATCCGCCAGCTTGCCCTGCTCGATCGAGCCAATTTCCCGCGCCAAGCCCTGCGTAATGGCGGGATTGATCGTGTATTTGGCAATATAACGCTTGACGCGCGCGTTGTCAGCCGCGGTGTCACCGGGAAGGGATCCACGCTGCTGTTTCATCTTGTGCGCGGTTTGCCAGGTGCGAATGATAACCTCACCAACACGGCCCATGGCTTGACTGTCCGACGAAATCATCGAGAGCGCGCCGAGATCATGTAGAATATCCTCGGCGGCAATCGTCTCCTTGCGGATGCGGCTCTCGGCAAAAGCAAGGTCTTCGGGAATGGACGGATCCAAGTGATGGCAGACCATCAGCATGTCCAGATGTTCGTCCAATGTGTTGATTGTGTAGGGGCGGGTTGGATTGGTGGAGCTGGGCAGCACATTGGGCAAGCCGGCAACGCGGATGATATCCGGCGCGTGGCCGCCGCCCGCACCTTCGGTGTGGAACGCATGAATGGTGCGGCCGGCAAAGGCAGATATGGTGTCCTCCACGAAACCGCTTTCATTAAGCGTGTCCGTGTGGATCATCACCTGCACGTCGAACCGGTCCGCCGCGGACAGGCAGCAATCAATGGCGGCCGGCGTGGTGCCCCAATCTTCGTGGAGCTTAAGGCAGGATGCGCCTGCGCGCAGCATCTCCTCCAGAGCTGCGGGTTGCGACGCATTTCCTTTGCCGGCGAAGCCAAGGTTCACAGGGAGGCCTTCCGCGGCCTGCAGCATCCGCGCGATATGGAATGGGCCGGGCGTGCAGGTTGTGGCGAACGTGCCGGTCGCCGGCCCCGTGCCGCCGCCCACCAACGTGGTCACTCCGCTGGCCAGCGCGTCATCGATCTGTTGCGGACAGATGAAGTGGATATGGGCGTCTATGCCGCCGGCGGTGAGTATCTTGCCCTCGCCGGCTATAATTTCCGTGCCGGGCCCGATGATGATATCCACGTCCGGCTGGATATCCGGATTGCCGGCGCGGCCGATGCGCGCAATCCGCCCGTGCCTGATGGAGACGTCAGCTTTCACGATCCCCCAATGATCGATGATCAACGCGTTAGTGATCACCGTGTCCGCCGCGCCCTGTGCGTTGCTGACCTGAGACTGGCCCATGCCATCGCGGATGGTCTTGCCGCCTCCGAACTTCACTTCCTCGCCGTAGCGGCAGAAATCATATTCCACCTGTACAAACAGATCCGTGTCCGCGAGGCGCACCCGGTCTCCGGTGGTGGGGCCATACATGTCCGCGTAAGCGGTGCGGGGAATGCGCGCCATGTCAGTCCAGGTTCCCCATCACAGCGCCGCGAAACCCATAGACGCAGCGTGCGCCGGCATAGGGTATCAGTTGCACGTGCCGGCGCTGGCCAGGCTCAAAGCGCACGGCGGTGCCGGATGCGATGTCGAGGCGCAGGCCGCGCGCGGCCTGGCGGTCGAACCGCAGGGCCGGATTGGTTTCGGCGAAGTGATAGTGGCTGCCAACCTGGATCGGCCGGTCGCCGGTGTTGGCAACCTCCAGCGTGATCGGCGCGCATCCGGCGTTGAGCTCGATATCGCCAGGCACGGTGACGATCTCGCCCGGGATCATGCCGCCGCGCCCGCCCGAATGGGCTGATGCACAGTGACAAGCTTGGTGCCGTCCGGAAACGTGGCCTCCACTTGCACGTCCGTGATCATGTCCGCCACTCCCTCCATCACCTGATCGCGTGTAAGCACGTGGCCACCGGCCTCCATCAGCGCCGCGACACTGCGGCCGTCCCGCGCGCCTTCGACGACATGATCCGTGATCAGCGCGATCGCCTCCGGGAGGTTGAGCTTGACACCCCGCTCAAGGCGCCGGCGGGCAACCTGGGCCGCCATGGCAATGAGGAGCTTGTCTTTCTCTCTGGGTGTCAGGTGCATGTTTGGCTCTGAAAGGGCTTGAGGAAAATGCGTGCTTTTTCAGAAAAAAGAACCAAAAACTTTCAACCGTTCCAGATGCGGGGGATTTGACTGTCTGAAAGGGCGCCGAGCGCTGCCACCACAGCAAGGCGGAGGGTGCGTGCATCCGGGGCGAGGATGCGGGTGACGAGACAGCCGTTCCAAGCCGACGCGCCGCTTTGCACAGCTGTGTCCGCCAAAGCTGCGCGCACACCATCCAGCCGCGCGGCTGATCCGGGATTGGC
>CAZZYR010000034.1:6170-12313 GCA_964658235.1 uncultured Acetobacteraceae bacterium
GGCGGCGTTGCTGGCCAAAACGGCCGCGACATCGTCCTGAAGCCGAACGCTGTCTTGAAACACTCTTCGGCCGCCGCGATGCACGCGAACCGTGTCGCGCAAGCGGATATTGGTAATTGTCTCGGCTGCTTCTTGGCGGCCGAAGATCAGCGCTTCCACGCCCAAATAGCTTGCTTTTTCGTCCATATGGACATCCAGTGTGCGATCAAGTGCGCAATGATTAAACAGAATGGTCTCCTGGGGCAGGAAGGCGAGCTGCGCTTCGGGCGCGATCTGCAAGGTGATCGCCATGCGCGCGGCGGCCGCATCTGGCCGGGCGCGGTAGATGCGTTCGGCCGAGGGTGTCGTCACCACAATGTCGGATCCCTGCCCCGCCACGACATTCACGCGCAGGCTGTCAGCGTCCGCGATGCCGCCTGCTGTATTGACGATAACGGCCTCCAGAGCGCCGCCATGCCGATTGGGAAAGCATGCGCGCAGGCATCCGGATTGCGCGAGATCATCCAGCCCCGTGGCGCTCGCGGCGATACGCACGGCGCCCACCGCACGCTGCATGGCCGCAGCACGGGTCACGCGCGCTCGAACATGATGTCCTGCGCGCCTTCCCACAAAGTCATCTTCCCAAGCCTGGTCAATGCATCGAGATTATCGGCGACGGTCAGCACATGATTGCCTGCAAGTGTGCCAGCCTTGCTCGCGAAGTGTACGCAACCATAAGCGATCAGGATCTCGGTTTCGCTGACTCCACCAGGATAGAGGAGGATCTGGCCCGGCGCTGGGTAGGAGGTGGCATTCTCGAAGCCGACGCCGGCGTCGTGTTCGCCCATAGGGATCCAGCAGGCTTCGCCGCTCCACCGGACATGGATGATGCGCGTGGTGTAAGGCAGCATGCGCTGGATGGCAGCCGTGGTCGCCGGCGCGGCTTCTTCAAACCGGGCGAGGAAGGTCTGTCCTGCGGATGTAATACGGATCATGGGCTGCTTCCTTGCTTCCTCACCGTACACTCGATCTGCCCGTGCGGTTCATCCGTCGGCGTGAAAATCAGATTATCCGATGCCATTTTAAACGCTGAGAGATCGATCGGCAGATAATGCTTGTTTGGGCAGGCCAAGGAAATGTCCAAGACGGCCGGTATGGCCTTCAGCACTGCGGTCGCCATGCGGTAAAGGCTGTCCTGCACACTGTGGCTGTATGTAGTTGCGAAGATACCAAGCATAATTTGCAGAATGGAAGTATTAACGGCCTCCACATCCACCGGCACCATGGACCAGTGCCAGCTGGCGTTCATGCTGGTGGCCGCTATCCGATCCCCGGTTTCAGGCAGGGTGGTGTAGTCGTCCATGACATAATCCGTCCAGCCCGAGCCGGTGGATTTCAGGAACGTATAACCTTCGATGCCGGACCGCATGGTGCTGTCGCTGCGGCTGCGCTCCAACGCTACGGTTGGCTTACCATTGGCGTCCAGAATGAAAGCGTGGGGGTGTGGGGCGCCGCCGGTCTCTAAACGCCGCCATTGCGTCTGCCGCACGTGGACGCTGACGCGCTCCACCTGTGCGTATCTATCCAGAAAACGCTCTGCGAGAAGCAGGCAAAATGCCTCCGCAGTCGCTGAGACGGCCTCACGCGCGACGATGTTGACGATGTTCTTGATGGTGTCGGTGGCAATGACCGCCCGATTGTCCGCGTGGGTGTAGGCACGTGCAAACGCGCCGTGCAGCATCACCTGCACGGAAAGCTCGCGCACCTGGTGGCAGTCGGCGTCACGCTGCACGCGCATGATACGGACACGGCCCTTGCCGTAACTTTGGACCAGGCTCGTCATGCAAGCAGGGCGGCGGCGTGGCGGTTGTGTTCACGCACAATCGGCTCCATGTCCAATGTGACGATGCGATGGTCGGTAACGATGGCGCGGCCGTGCACGAAGCAATGGCGCGCCGGCTGCGGCGCGCAGAATAGCACGGCGGCAACTGGGTCGGACAAACCCCCGGCGAAACCGATCGCGTTAAGGTCCAGCGTGAAAAAATCGGCGCATTTACCGGGCTCTAGCGCGCCTATATCAGAGCGCCCCAGCACATCCGCGCCGCCGCGCGTGGCCACTTCCAGCGCCTCGCGCGCCGTGGTCCAAGTGCGTGGCGAGGCCGGATCCACCGCCATGTTCAGCCGCGCCATCAGCATCGCCTGGCGTACCTCACCCAATTGGGTGCCGCCATCGTTGCTGGCGGAGCCGTCCACGCCGATGCCCATGCGCACGCCGGCATCCAGATATTTGCGGAATGGCGCAATGCCGGAGGACAGCCGCATGTTGGAACTGGGGCAGTGACACACGCCGGCGCCGGAGCGGGCCAACAGACCGATTTCCGCATCATTGACCTTAACGGCATGGGCAAACCAGACGTCTTCCTCCACCCAGTTCAAGCTGCGCATGTAGTCGATGGGGCGCATACCGTATTTTGCCAGCGTGTAGTCCGCCTCGTCATCGGTTTCACAAAGATGGGTGTGCAGCCGGATGCCATGCGCGCGCGCCATAAGCGCGGTGTCCCGGAGCAGGCCGCTGCTGACGGAAAACGGCGCACACGGCGCCAGCACAATACGCAGCATCGCCCCAGGCGAAGGATCGTGATACCGCGCGATCACGCGCTCGCAATCTCCCAGGATATTTTCTTCAACCTCCACGCAATCATCGGGCGGCAGGCCGCCGGTGGATTGGCCACGGGACATGCTGCCGCGGGAAACCATGAAGCGCACGCCAATTTCGGCTGCGGCCGCAATCTGGTCATCCACCCGGCAGCCATTGCAAAACATGTAGGCGTGATCGAACACGGTGGTGCAGCCGGAGAGCGCCAGCTCGGCCAGACCCACTAGAATGGCGGTGCGTGTGCCTTCCGGGGTGCGGCGGGCCCAGACAGGGTAATGCGCCTGCAGCCAATCGAACAGCTCCACGTTTTGCCCGGCGGGCATGTTGCGCGTCAGCACCTGGTCCAGATGGTGGTGGCAATTTACCAGGCCGGGCAACAGGATCTGACCGGATGCGTCCAGGATGTGGTCCGCGGTAGTGGGCAGCGTTGCATCCGGACCCACCTGCTCGATGATGCCGTCGCGTGCAAACAGGCCGCCGCCTGCAATCTCCCGGCGGTGTGCGTCCATGGTCACCACCATGGTTGCGTTGCGGACCAGCAGGGTCGTCATGCTGACGCCGCCGCCAGGAGATCGTCCAGGCGAAAGCGCGCGATGACATCGATTTCCGCCAGCGCGGTGCGCAGTTCCGTGTCCGCATCGTTGTCCAACCGGCGCGTGAAGGCCGCCAGCACGGAGGCGCGGGTTTGCCGGCGCACCGCGATCACGAAGGGAAAGCCGAAGCGCTTACGATAGGCGGTGTTCAGGGCTGCGAATTGATCGAACTCCGCATCCGACAGTCGGTCCAGTCCGAGGCTCGCCTGTTCCGTGGCGCTGGATGGCGCCAGCGCGCCGGCGCGCGCGAGACGTCCAGCGAGATCGGGGTGCGCCGCCACCAGGGCCACCTGCTCTTCGCCGGTGGCGCGGGCCACCGCCTCGGACATGGCGGCATGCAGGGCGGACAGGCTGGGAAACGGACGGGATGCGGCGGCGCGCGCGGGAATCCAGGGCGAGTGTTCGTAAATCGCGCCGAGGATGGCGCTGAAGTCCGCCGCGCTGGCCTGGTTGAGGTCGTCCAATGTCATGCGGCATACATTGCAAGCACAGTGCCACGGAACTGCCAATGCGTTGCCGATACGGCAACGACATGCACGTCCCTTCGAAGGGTGCTGGACAGCCCGCGGGCGCCCGTGCTGTTAGCGAGGCGTGAAACGCGCGATCCATTACCGGGCGATCGGCTATTTCGAGGCGGTAAGGCGCTGGGGCTCCGTGCGCGAGGCGGCGCGCCAACTGGATGTGGCGGCGTCTGCCGTCAATCGCCAGGTGCTGAAATTCGAAAGCGAAGCCGGTATGAAGCTGTTCGACCGGCTGCCGGAGGGCATGAAGCTGACCCCGGCCGGCGAAATCTTCGCGCGGCACGCCATCGCGGTTCTGCAGGATGAAAAGCGGCTGGCCGGCGAGTTCGACGCGCTGCGCGGCCTGCGCCGTGGCGAGGTGACGATTGCCGCCGCGGAATCGCTGAACGCGGCGTTCCTGCCTCGGCTGCTAGTGCGTATGCGGGAGAAATATCCCGGCGTGGGGATGAAGATCCGCACGGCGGGATCGAATGACATTCCCAGCGCGCTCGCCGCAGGCGATGCGGATGTGGGGCTGGCGTTCTCGTTGCCGCCACATGCGGAGCTGACGCAGGTGGCGCTGGGCCGGTTCCGGCTTGGGGCGGTGATGCGGCCAGACCATAAGCTGGCCGGCGAGCGCCAGCTGAGTTTCACCGCCTGCGCCGCGCACCGGCTGGTGCTGCCCAGTCCCAACCTGTCCATCCACACGCTGCTGGAGCGGCAGTTGCGGCGGTTGCGCGGCAGGCTGGATGTGTGCGCGGAAGTGAGCTCTCTGGAATTGATGCGTCACCTGACCATGGATCTGGACGCTATATCCTTCCAGTCCGCCATGGGGCTGGAATCGGAAATTGCCGCCGGGCGCCTGGTGCATATACCCCTGCATGGCGGCGGCGCGATGATGACGGATTTGGGTGCCTATGTGCGGGAGGGTCGGTCCCTGCCGATGGCGGTGGAGGTGTTCGTGGCAATGGTAAGGGACGAGATCGGGCTGCGCGAGAGCCAGGATGTGCGGCCTTGACCGGCCGGATCACCACGCATGTGCTGGACACCGCGCGTGGCCTCCCCGCGGCGGGACTTCCGATCGAGCTTTGGACGGACGGCGCCCGCGCCACGCTGCTCCGCACCGCGCTCACCAATGCGGATGGGCGGTGCGATGCGCCGCTGCTGGAAGCGCCGGACTTGCACGCCGGGCTCTATCGGCTGGTCTTCCGGGTCGGCGCCTATTTCGCGCCGCTGTTGCCCGACGCCGCGGACCCGCCATTCCTGGATGAGATCGTGGTCAGCTTCGGCGTGACCGATCCCACACGGCATCATCACGTGCCGCTGCTGGTGTCACCGTTTGGCTACACCACGTATCGGGGGAGTTGAAAGGTGACCGCAGGCACTATCCGGACGCAAGGCGTGGCGCCCCCCATCGTCAGCCTCGCGGGCATGCGGTCCCCTGATCCAGCGCAGCATGCGGCCGTGGGGCGCGCCATGCGTGCGGCCTGCGTGGACAAGGGGTTTCTCTACATTGTAGATCACGGCATCCCCACCGAAATGACGGCAGCGGTGTTCGATCAGGCGCGCCGGTTCTTCAACCTGCCCGATACGCGGAAGTCGGAAACGAATATCGCAAATTCGCCCAACCGGCGCGGCTACGAGCCGATGCGTGGGCAGACTCTGGAAGCCGGCACGCCGCCGGACCTCAAGGAAGGTTTCTATATGGGCCGGGAGTTGCCCGCCGATGACCCGCGTGTGGTGGCCGGACTGTTCAACCACGGGCCGAACCAGTGGCCGCGCGGCCTGCCTGGATTTCGCGAAACGATGGATGCCTATTTCACGCACATGGAGGCGCTGTGCGCGCTGACCATGCGGGCGATCGCCCTGGCGCTGGAGCTGGCGGAGGATCATTTCGATCCGCTGTGCCAGGACGCCCTGTGCAACCTGAAACTGCTGCACTACCCGCCCCAGCCTGGGAACGCGCAGCCGGATGAGAAGGGATGTGGCGCGCACACGGATTGGGGCGCCATCACCTATCTGCTGCAGGACGACGTGGGCGGGCTGCAGGTATGGGACGCGAATCATGGCTGGATCGATGCCCCGCCTGTGCCAGGCGCGTACGTGCTGAACCTGGGTGACCTGATCGCGCGATGGACCAATGACCGGTTCCGCTCAACCTTGCATCGCGTGATCAATCGCTCCGGCCGGGAACGGTTTTCGGTGCCGTTTTTCTTCACGGGGCGCGCGGATCACCGGATTGAATGCCTGATCCAAAACGAGGCCGCGAAGTATGCGCCGACCACGGCGATTGGGCATTTGGAGGAGATGATGCGGCGGAGTTATGGCTGAGAAAGGAAGGCCTTCTTTTTTGAAAAAAAGGAGCAAAAAAACTTCTGTCAGTTGAGTCCGCGACAGCACTGAAAAAAGTTTTTT
>CAZZYR010000035.1:0-11985 GCA_964658235.1 uncultured Acetobacteraceae bacterium
CGCGGACTTAATGGATAAAAGTTTTTTGCTTCTTTTTTTCAAAAAAGAAGGCCTTCCTTCTGGAGCGCATCTGTTATGGCGAAGCGTCTTTTGATCGTGGTTCTGATGCTGGCACCCCTGGCAAGCGCGCGCGCGGCGGTCGTGCTGTCGCAACGGTATGCGCAGATGGTGGCGGGGCAGACGCTGGCGTTCAGCGCGAACCAGAGCGTGGTTTGGCAGGTGAACAACATTGTTGGTGGAAACAGCGATGTTGGCACGGTGACGGCGGGCGGGGTGTTCACGGCGCCGGCGGCGTTGCCTGCGTCCGGGAGTGTGACGGTGACGGCGGTGTCGGTAGCCGATCCGCTGGCGACGGCGACGGCGACCATTACGTTGCTGTCGGCGCCGGGGGCGGGACGCGCGTATTATGTTTCGGTGAGCGGCGCGGACGGCAACCCGGGGACGCTTGGGAGTCCCTTCCGAACCATCCAGCACGGCGCGGATGTGGCGCAGGCGGGTGATACGGTGTTTGTCCGGTCAGGAGTCTATCGTGCGTTGGTGACGCCCACGCACTCCGGCTCGGCGGCTGGGGGATACATCACCCTGTCCAGTTATCCGGGGGAGTTGGCGACGATCGATGGCACCGGGCTGCCAATTCCGGGTGGTCAGAACGGTCTGATCACGCTGAACAACGCCAGCTATTTCATCGTGCAGGGTTTTGAGCTGCGCAATTACACGACTGCCAGCGTCAAGCAGGTGCCGATCGGGATTTATGTGACGGGCGCGGGCAGCCATGTGCAGATCATCAACAACCATGTGCATGCCATTACGACGACGGCGGCGACGAACCCGAGCGCGTGCGGATCTGACGCGCTGGGTGTGGCGGCTTATGGCACCGCGGCGCCGGCCCCGATCTCCGACCTGGTTTTCAGCGGCAATGAACTCAACGCACTGAAGACGGGGTGCAGCGAGACGATGACGGTGAACGGCAACGTGTCCGGCTTCACGGTGACGAGCAATCTGGTGCATGACGACAACAATATCGGGATTGTCGCCATCGGCTTTGAAGGCACGTCGCCGGACGTGGCGTATGACCAGGTGCGCGGCGGTGAGATACGCGGCAATACGGTTTATAATATCACGTCCTTCGGTAATCCGGATTATGGCGCCCAGTATTCCGCTGATGGAATCTACGTGGATGGCGGAGCGGACATCGTCATCGAGCAGAATCTGATCCATCACGTCGATCTGGGGATCGAACTTGCCAGCGAGCATAAAGGGCGACTGACCAGCGCGGTGATAGCCCGCAACAACGTTATCTACTCGGACACTAGCAACGGCATTTCCATTGGTGGCTATGGTCCGGCACGCGGCGGCACGGCGCAGTGCATGATCGTCAACAACACCTTGTTTGCTGACGACATCAAGAAGACTGGCAGTGGCGAGCTGCAGATACAGTACAATGCGACAGGTAATCTATTTGCCAACAATGTGGTCTATGCGACGCGGCAGGCGGTGATGCTGAACGGCTTCACGGTTAATGCGGGGGTGCCGGCGATGCTGGAGAACAACCTGTATTTCTCGCTGGCGGGCGGGGCGGCGAGTCAGTGGGTTTGGGATGGAAAGACGTATGCGGGGCTTGCGAAGTATCAGGCTGCCAGCGGGCAGGATGCGCAGGCGGTGTTTGCTGATCCGGTGTTTGCGCGGACGAATTTACCGCCGTTGTTGAGTTTGGGGGCTGGGTCGCCGGCGTTGGGGGCGGGGGTGGTGCTGGGCGCGGCGGGGAGCGTGGATTTTGCGGGGTATCCGCGGGTGGTGGGGGGCAAGGTAAGCGTGGGGGCTTACCAGAATTAGGACCGGCCCGTTCCAGGCTGAGTTGGGCAAGGAAGCAAGGAAGCAAGATTCACCACCAAGCGCACCAAGAACACGAAGGAGCACCAAGAAGGAAGAATTTTAGTGCCTGCGGCGCGGCTTCTTCTGCCTTGCGCCGCAGGCCTTAGACTTTCTTTTCTTGGTGCGCTTGGTGGCTTTTTCTCTTCTTTGTGTTCTTGGTGGTTAACTCTTGCCTTCTTGGTTTTCGTAAGGCTTCTTTTCAAGAAAGAACGGCTTCCCTTTCGATCGCTTCTTCCGCCTCTAGCCAGGCAGCTTCAGCGGCTTCGGTCTCGCGCGCGATGGCGGCGAGCCGTGTATTCGCGGCGGTTACGTCGCCTGCGCGGCCGGCCGCATACATGCTCGGGTCGGCGAGTTTCGCCTCAAGCGCGGCGCGTTCGGCGGCGAGTTTGGCGATGAGGGCTTCGGCGGCTTTGGCTTGTTTGCGGAGGGGGGCGAGTTGCTGGCGGGCTTCGGCGCGGTCGCGGCGGTCGTCGCGCTTGGTGGGGGCGGCGTCGGCGCGGGCGGGGCGGGCGCGTTCGGTGAGCAGCGCGCGGTAATCGTCCATGTCGCCGTCATAGGGTTTGACGGTGCCGTCGCCGACGATCCAGAGGCGGTCGGCCACGAGTTCAACCAGATCTGGGTCGTGGGTGATCAGCAGGACGGCGCCGGAGAAGTTGCCGAGCGCGCGGACGAGGGCATCGCGCGCGTCGATGTCCAGATGGTTGGTGGGTTCGTCCAGGATGAGAAGCTGGGGCGCGTCGCGGGTGGCGAGTGCGAGGAGGAGGCGGGCGCGTTCGCCGCCGGAGAGGTTTTGCGTGGGGGTGTCCGCGCGGTCCGCGTCCAAGCCGAAGCGAGCGAGCTGGGCGCGCACCTGCGGCGGCAATGCCTGTGGGAGGGCGCGTGCCATGTGGTCCACCGGCGTTTCGACCGCGATCAGCTCGGCTTCCTGGTGCTGGGCGAAGTAGCCGACGCGGAGCTTGCCGGACCGGCGCATGTCGCCCGCGATCGGGGCCAGGCGCCCGGCGATGAGCTTGGCGAAGGTGGATTTGCCGTTGCCGTTGGCGCCGAGGAGCGCGATGCGGTCTTCCATGTCCAGGCTGAGCGAGAGGCCGCGCAATACCGGCGCACCGTCGTAGCCGACGCTGACGCGTTCGAGGGAAAGAATAGGCGGCGCGAGCTGGGCGGGTTCGGGGAAGGCGAATTTGGTGGGGGCGGCTTCGATCACCGTGTCTATGACGGGGAGTTTCTCGAGCGCCTTGATGCGCGCCTGGGCCTGGCGGGCTTTGGTGGCGCTGGCGCGGAAACGGTCCACGAATTTCTGCATGTGTTCGCGCTGGGCGGCGATGCGCACGGCCGCGCGGTCCAGCTGCATGGCCTGTTCGGTGCGGATGCGGATGAATTCGGTGTAGCCGCCGGGGGTGAGGCTGAGCTTTTGGCGGTCCAGATGGGCGATGCTGTCCACCGCGCGGTCCAGCAGGCCGCGGTCATGGCTGACCACCAGGGCGGCGCCGGGGAATTTGGCCAGCCAAGTTTCCAGCCAGAGGGTGGCTTCCAGGTCCAGGTGGTTGGTTGGTTCGTCCAGCAGCAGCAGGTCCGGGGCTGCAAACAAAGCGGTGGCAAGGGCCACGCGCATGCGCCAGCCGCCGGAGAAGCTGTCCACCGGGCGGGCCTGGGCGGCGGAATCGAAGCCGAGGCCGGCGAGGATGGCGGCGGCGCGGGAGGGCGCCGCGTCTGCGCCGATGGCGCGCAGGCGCTCGTGGATTTCGGCCACGCGGGCGGGGTCGGGCGCTTCCAGCTCACGCAGCAGCGCCAGGCGCTCCTGGTCGCCTTCGAGGACAGTATCGAGCAGCGATTGCGGGCCGGAGGGGGCGGTCTGGCGGACCTGGGCCATGCGCGCGCGCGCAGAGAAATGGATGTCACCGCCATCGATGCCGAGTTCGCCGGAGATGGCTTTGAGGAGGGTGGATTTGCCGGCGCCGTTGCGGCCGACCAGGCCGATGCGGCGGCCGGCATCGATGGCCAGGTCCGCGCGGTCCAGCAGGGTGCGGCCGGCCATGCGCAGCGTGAGTCCGGTGATGGTGAGCAGGCTCATGGCGGCGTGTGATAGCGAAGCGGGCGGCGCTTGCCCATCGGCGCGTCCTTGCGGAGAGGCAGACGTGCGGCTATAGCCGCGCCTTGGCCGGAGTGTAGCTCAGCCTGGTAGAGCACTGTGTTCGGGACGCAGGGGCCGGAGGTTCGAATCCTCTCACTCCGACCAGGATTTCTTTGTAATTGTTTAGTGTGCGGCAGCGAGCTTCGCGCGACGCGCGGTGATCACCGCGTCCAGGCGTGCGGCCATGGCGGGGTCCCGCCACAGCAGGATCACGGTGGCGAACAGCCCGGTATGCAGGAGCAGCGCGCCCAGCCGGACATGGGCCATGCCCCAGATCAGGCCGGGGCCGGCGGCCATGGCGGCGCAGCCGGCGGCATAGGCGGCCATGCGCCAGGCGGCCGCGGGCGCGGCGAGCCGCCACAGCACGCACGCGGCCAGGCCGATTGCGGCGGTCGCTTTCATCGCCGCCATGGCGCGCAGCAGCCGGGTCAGGTCCGCGCCGGCATCGCCAACCGCGTGCGATGCAGCGTCCGGGGCGGTGGCGAGGACGCCTCCCAATGTTGCCGCAAGGATAACGGCGCACATGGTCAACCGGCGCAGGGCGGCGCGGTTGCGGGCTGGGGGCAAGGCGAGAGCCGGATCGCGGCTAAAACCAAGGCTTCCGTCGGGCATCAGCTTCCTCCCTGCGCCAGGATCATGCGGCCTCACTCATATGAATTGGCCGCGCAGGAACCCAAGTGCGGGCAGCGGCCGCCATGCCTTTGGCAGGTCCGCGCGGCGGATGGGTGCCACGCTGTAATGGGGAACCGGCTGCCGGCTGCCGCGCAGGAAGGCGGCGTAGGCGCTGACCTGCTGCTCCCGCCAGGTCCGGTCCGCGAGCGCCGCGTTGCGGTTCGGATAGATATCCGCAATCCGGTCCGTTTTGCCCAAGGAGGCCACCACCGCCCACAGCGTGTCGTCCCGTGTGGTGGGCAGGCGGATGATGTCGCTCAGGCCACTTTCTCCAAATCAGGCTCCAGGGGAGGTGGTTCCTCGCCGGCCGCCGCGCGCTGCTCCTGGGCGCGGTCCCGCATGGAGGCGATGACGGCGGTGGTGGCTTCCAGCGCATCCTGGCCGAGGCCGCCACAGAGTGTCTCCGCCATGTCCGTCAGTTGGCTGCCGATCTCGCCCAGCAGCGGCCGTGACTCGTCGGTCAGGAACACGCGCCAGCAGCGCCGGTCCGTGGCATGGGCGCGCCGCTCCACCATGCCGCGGGCTTCCAGCCGGTCCACCAGCCGCGCGACAGTGATGGGCTCCACCTCCAGCATTTCCGCCAGTTCTTTCTGCAGCAGGCCCGGTTGCGCTTCCAGCCGGATCAGCAGGGTCCACTGTGCCCGCGTCATGCCATGCGCGCGGGCGCGTCGGTCCGCCTCCGTCCGGATCAGCCGGGCGAGGATCACGATGTTCGTCAGCAGGTCGCGCTTGCGGGTCATGGGCGTGGGGGAGATTAGGAAGCCGGATGCGGCTTAATCAAGGCTTTCGGATGTTTCGCAACGCGTCAGTTCGATCCGGCATACCTCGAGCAAGCTTGGCAAATGGTCCCGTACTACCAGCCACAACAGGCCGGGAGACAGTTCCGCATACTCATGCCGAAGCACGTTGCCGATGCCAGCAATCTTGCGCCAGGGAATGCTAGTGTGTCGCGCCTTCATGTCGTCTGGAAGCCGTCGGCTCGCTTCCGACACGATTTCGATCCCGCGCTCGATCACCCAAAGCTGGCGACGATCTGCCGTCAGCGATTCCAAAGTCAGCCCATCCATGTCGCCGAGGATGAGTTCGATGGCCTCGACGATGTCAGTCAGGCTCGCCGCAGGTGTTCGTGGCGCCATCAGAACACCTGCAAGGCGCTGGCCTCGATGCGCGCCCGAAGCACTTTATGCAGGCTGCGCCGCGTAATGATGTCCGTCTTGCAGCCAAGAATCCGCGTCGCGGCATCTCTCACGTCCATCAGCTCGAACAGCCCGAGCGAGCCTTCGGGATGGTCGAAGAACAGGTCAACGTCGGAGTCGGCATGTGCCTCATCCCGAACGGTGGAGCCAAACATGTAGAGATGCTCCACGCCGAGCTGCCTCAATTCGGCTTCGTGGGCCATCAGTTTGGCGATTGCTTCGGCACGCTGCATGGCAGGATTATATCATAGCCGCATTTGGGCAGCACGCCCGGCATCGGCTACAAGCCGCCGCAATGCCTGATACCCCGCCCACATTGCTTACCGGTTCCACCGGCTTCGTCGGCTCTGCCGTTGCACGCGTGCTGCTGGCCCGGGGCCACCGCCTGCGCCTCTTGGTGCGTCCCGGCGGAGACCGCAGCAACATCGCCGGCCTCTCCGCCGAACTTGTTGAAGGGGACCTGACGGACCCTGCATCCCTCGCGCGCGCCGCCGATGGCTGCCGCTATCTGCTGCACGTTGCCGCCGATTACCGCCTCTGGGTGCCCGATCCGACGGCGATGATGCGCGCCAATGTGGACGGCACGCGCGCGCTGTTGCTGGCGGCGCAGTCGCGCGGCGTTGAGCGCATGGTTTATTGCAGCTCGGTGGCGGCACTCGGCCTGGTGGGTGACGGGACGGTGGCCGATGAGATGACGCCGGTGCATGCCGACAAGATCGTTGGCGTCTACAAGCAGTCCAAATACGCGGCGGAGCAGGCGGTGCTCGCTTTGGTGCGGGACCATGCGATGCCTGTGGTGATCGTCAATCCGTCCACGCCGGTGGGGCCGCGGGACGTCAAGCCGACGCCGACGGGCAAGATGATCAGGGACGCGGCGCAGGGCCGCATGCCCGCTTACGTGGAGACCGGCCTCAACATCGTCCATGTGGACGATGTTGCCGAGGGCCACGCTTTGGCCCTGGAGCGCGGCGTGATCGGCCAGCGCTATATCCTGGGCGGCGAGGACTTCTCGCTCGGCGACCTCTTCGCACTGGTGGCGCGGGCGGCCGGGCGCAAACCGCCGCGCATCAAGCTGCCGCTGGCGCCGCTCTACCCCGTGGCGCTGGCTTGCGAGGCGTTGGCGCGGTTCGGCGTGGAGCCGGTGGTCACGCGCGAAACGTTGGCGATGGCGCGCAAGAAGATGTTCTTCTCCAGCGCCAAGGCGCACGCGGAACTGGGCTACGCGCCGCGCCCGGCGCGCCAGGCCATCGAGGATGCTGTGGCGTGGTTTGCCCGCCAATGATCCTGCTGACTGCCGCCTCACTTGCAGTATGGATCTATCTGCTGTTTGGGCATGGCCGCTTCTGGCAGGCCGGCCCCATCCTGGAGCCGCCGCCGGCGCCTGCGCGGCAAATGCCGCCGGTGTGCATCGTGGTGCCCGCGCGCAACGAGGCTGACAGCATTCTCGCGTGCCTGCGCAGCCTGCTTGCCCAGGATTACACTGGGCCGTTGCGCGTGATCCTTGTGGATGATCTCAGCAGCGACGGCACCGGCCGCCTGGCGGATAGCATCGTGGATCCCCGCTTGACCGTCATCCGCGGCGCCGCCCATCCGCCGGGCTGGAGCGGCAAGCTCTGGGCGTTGTCCCAGGGTATCGACGCCGCAGGCCATGCCGGCCTTATCCTGTTGACGGACGCGGACATCGTCCACCAGCCCAGTCACCTGACGACGCTGGTTACCCACCTTGAGTCGCATCACCTGGACATGGCGTCGGAGATGGTCGGGTTGCATTGCGCCAGCCCAGCGGAATACGCGCTGGTCCCGCCTTTCGTGTTCTTCTTCCAGCTCCTCTATCCGTTTGCCTGGGTGAACGATCCCGGCAACGGGATGGCCGCGGCGGCTGGCGGCACGGTGCTGATCCGCGCCATCGCGCTTGCCCGGGTGGGCGGGCTGGCCTCCATGCGCGGCGCACTGATCGATGACGTCACCCTGGCCAGGCTGGTCAAGAAGGATGGCCGCATTTGGCTGGGCCACAGCCGGCTGGCCACCAGCATCCGGCCGTATCGGACGGCGGGGGAGATCTGGCGCATGGTTGCCCGGTGCGCCTTCGTCCAGCTGGATTACTCGCCATGGCTGCTGGCCGGCACGCTCGGCGGCATGGTGCTTATCTGGCTGCTGCCGCCCTTGGCCGCGGTGTTCGGCCATGGCGCCGCGCGCTTGCTGGGCCTGCTGGGCTGGGCGGCGATGACGGCGTCCTATATGCCGACGTTAAGACGGTTCGAACTCAGCCCAGCCTGGGCCGTCTGCCTGCCCGCCGCCGCGCTGTTCTACACGGCGGCCACCGTGGGCTCGGCGCTGGACCATTACCGGGGGCGCGGCGTGATCTGGAAGCAGCGGGCGTATCACGGATGAGCCGTCACCGATGAGCGTGGCCATCGCGGACGCGGAGAACGTTGAAGCCTGGTCCGGCAAGGATCGCGGGGAGGAGAATTTTCCGGTGGGCTCGCTGCTGGTGCGGCCGGCGCTGCGTCCGCATGTGCACGCCTTCTACACCTTCGCGCGCAACGCGGATGACATTGCCGACAGTCCGGACCTCGGGCCGGCCGACAAGCTAGCGCGCCTGGGGGTGATGGAAGCCGTCCTGCGCGGCACGCGGACAGCCGGCTCGCCGGCCGCGCTCGGCCTGCGCCGCAGCCTGGCCCAGACGGGCGTCACGGACACGCACGCGCTGGATTTGCTCGCCGCGTTCCGGCAGGACGCGACCAAGACCCGCTATGCCAGCTGGGACGAGCTGTTGGACTATTGCCGCCTCTCGGCAATGCCCGTGGGCCGCCACGTCCTTGCCTTGCATGGCGAAGCCGCAGACTGCGTCCCGCCCTCGGACGCGTTGAGCGCCGCTTTGCAGGTGCTCAATCATCTGCAGGACATGGCGCGCGACCTTGCCGGGCTGGACCGCTGTTACCTTCCGCAGGATCAGCTTGCCCAGGAAGGTGCGAACACCAACGATGTTCGCGCGGCGGCCACGTCGCCAGGGCTGCGCCGGGTCATGGACCGGCTGCTGGACGAGTGCGACGCGCTGAATGAGGCGGCCTGCCGCCTGCCGTCCTGCGTGCAGGACCGCCGTCTGCGCCTGGAGACCGCCGTGATCGTGGGCCTGTCCCGCCGCCTGACCGCCCGCCTGCGTGCAGGCGATCCCCTGGCGTCGCGGGTGAAGCTGACGCGATGGGACGTGGCAAGCAGCGTTGCTGCTGCATCGCGGCGCCTGCTGGCATGAGCACCAAGCTGGGTGCCGCGCGTGCTGACCTGGCCGTGGTCGAGCGCGTGGTCCAGGCCTCCGGTACTTCCTTTGCCCGCGGCATGCGCATCCTGCCAAAGGACCGCCGCACGGCCATGCATGCGATCTATGCCTTCTGCCGCCAAGTAGATGACATTGCCGACGAGCCGGCGCCGATGGAGCAGAAACGCGAGGCGCTGGATGCCTGGCGCGCCCGCATCGAGGGCATCGCCATCGGCCACGCCCCCCGCCCCAATGAGAGTGGCGGCGGTGGTGACGATGCCGCCGTCACCCGCGTCCTGCTCGCCGCCAGCCAGGCCTTCGGGCTCCGTCGGGTGGATTTCTTGGCGGTGATCGACGGCATGCAAATGGATGCGGAGACGGTGATTGTGGCGCCGGCGTTCGACACGCTGGATCTGTATTGCGACCGCGTGGCCTCGGCCGTGGGCAGGCTGTCCGTGCGCGCGTTCGGCGATGGCTCCCGCGCGGCGGACGATGTGGCGCACCATTTGGGCCGGGCGCTGCAGCTGACGAATATCCTGCGCGATCTGGGCGAGGATGCCTGGCGCGGCCGCCTGTATCTGCCGCGCGAGTGGCTGGCGTATGCCGGCGTGGATCCGGAGCCGGCCGCGGCCCTGGCGAGCCCGAATCTCGCCAGAGTGTGCGAGAAGGCGGCACGGGAAGCGCACCGCCATTTCAGCGAAGCGCACGCCGCGATGGCGCGTTGCGACCAGGTGGCCATGAAGCCGGCGCGGCTGATGGCGGCGTCCTACGCCGCGATTTTGGCGCGTTTGGAGAAGCGGGGCTGGGCGAAGCCGGAGGAACGGGTTTCCGTGCCGAAGTGGGAAAAGCTGCTGATCGCGGCCCGGTTTTTAGTGAAGTAAGGAAGGACTTCTTTTTTGAAAAAAAGAAGCAAAAAACATTTCCCCGTTGGACCCGAGCTGTGTCCGCCGACGTACTTAATGGATAAAAGTTTTTTGGTTCTTTTTTTCAAAAAAGAACTGCTTTCTTGAAGACTCACATCATCGGCGGCGGCCTTGCCGGTTTGGCCGCCGCCCTACACGCGCCTAACCCGATCATCTACGAATCTGGCCCCGCCTGCGGCGGCCGCGCGCGTTCCTACTTCGACCGCGAGCTCGGCTGCCGCATCGACAACGGCAATCACCTGCTGCTGTCCGGCAACCGTGCCGCGATGGCATATCTTGACCGGACTGGCGCGCGGAACACACTGGATGGGCCTGGCGCGCCGGTGTTTCCGTTCCTGGATGTGCGGGACGGCGCGCGCTGGACCGTCCGGCCCAACGCCGGCCGCCTGCCCTGGTGGGTTCTGTCATCGGCCCGCGGCGTGCCAGGGGTGCGTCTGCGCGACTACGCAAAGCTGCTGCGTCTGCGGAGCGCCACGGCCACGGACACGGTCGGCCGGTTGCTTCCCCACAACGCGCTCTACAAGAACCTCATCGAACCGCTGGCGGTCTCCGCGCTGAACACGCCGGCGGATGACGGCAGTGCCCGCCTGTTTTGGGCGGTGATCGCGGAGACTCTCGCGCAAGGGGGTGCGAAGTGCATCCCGTGCTGGCCGAAGGACGGGCTGTCCGAGAGCTTCGTTGATCCCGCCGTGGCGGCCATCACGCGGGAAGGTGGCGAACTGCGCACCAGCCACCGCATCGCCGCGCTGACGGTCTTGGACGGGCGCGTCGCTGCTTTGATGGGTCCGGATGGCGCGATTGAGGTGGCGCGTGACGACCACGTCAGTCTCGCTGCGCCGGCCGCAGTGGCGGTTGGCCTGCTGCCGGGCCTGCGTGCGCCGGATGCGCATGAGGCGATCCTGAATTTGCATTTCCGCATCGAGGCGCCCAGAGGCGAGGCTGGCTTCATCGGCCTGGTCGGCGGACTGGCGGAATGGGTGTTTGTCAAGCAGGGCGTGGTGTCCGTTACCATCTCTGCCGCCAACCGGCTGCTGAACCAGCCTGCAGAGAGGCTAGCGACCGAAATCTGGCGAGAAATTTGCATGGCGTTGCCGGGATCCGGCTTAACCGTGGCGCAGATGCCACCATACCGGCTGATTCGGGAGAAGAGGGCGACTTTTGCTGCAACTCCAACGCAACAGATGCGTCGCCCGTGTGCAACAACACCCTTGTCGAATCTGGTGTTGGCAGGCGATTGGACGGATACCGGGTTGCCCGCGACCATTGAAGGTGCGATCAGGTCCGGCTTTGCTGCGGCGCACCACGTGACCGCTCGCCAGGCTGCGACGTAGAGGCAGCTTAGCCAGCAAACCATTTAGAATGAGTATGCAGAGCCAAATTCTTACTAAGCCAGCATCGGCAACTGCGCTGCCCACGCTCCGGGCGAGCGAGCTTCAGGCCAGCATCGAGCGTGCGGCCGAGGCGCTGTGCCGTCGCCAGAACGCCGATGGTCATTGGCGATTTGAGCTGGAGGCGGATGCCACCATCCCGGCCGAATACATCCTGCTCGAGCACTATTTAGACCGGATCGATCCCGCGCTTGAGGCGCGCATCGGTGTCTATCTCCTGGAAATCCAGGGGGATCACGGCGGCTGGCCGCTGTTCAGCGGCGGCAAGTTCGATCTTTCGGCCAGCGTCAAAGCGTATTTCGCGCTGAAATGCCTGGGGCACGATCCTGACGCGCCGCACATGGCACGCGCCCGCGCCGCGATCCTGGCGGCCGGCGGCGCCGAGCGCACAAACGTCTTCACCCGCATCCAGCTCGCACTGTTCGGCCAGGTGCCATGGCGCGCCATTCCCACCATGCCGGTGGAAATCATGCTGCTGCCGGAGTGGTTCTTCTTTCACCTGTCCAAGGTGTCCTACTGGTCTCGCACCGTGATCGTGCCGCTGCTG
>CAZZYR010000036.1:0-11907 GCA_964658235.1 uncultured Acetobacteraceae bacterium
AACTCGAAACCCTCTGCGCCGCCTTCATCGACTCCGGCGTGACCAAGCTCCGCATCACCGGCGGCGAGCCCCTCGTCCGCCGAAACGTCACCTCGCTGATCGCACGGCTTGGCGCCCGCATCGGGCACGGTCTGGACGAACTCACGCTTACCACAAACGGCACCCAGCTTGCCCGCCATGCCGAAACCCTCGCGGCCGCCGGCATCAAGCGCATCAACGTCAGCCTGGACACGCTCAACCCCGAGCGTTTCGCCCGCCTCACCCGCTGGGGCCGGCTGGACCAGGTCCTCGCCGGCATCTTCGCCGCCCGCGACGCGGGCCTCGCCATCAAGATCAACGCCGTCGCGCTCCGCGACGAGAACGAACACGAATTCGACTCCATGATCGAATGGTGCGGCCGCCATTGTTTCGATCTCTGCCTGATCGAAACAATGCCGATGGGCGAAATCGGCCCGGACCGCGTCGACCAATACCTACCCCTCAGCCTCGTCCGCGCCCGCCTCTCCCGCCGCTGGACCCTGGACGACTCGCCCTACCGCACTGGCGGCCCGGCGCGCTACGTCACCGTGCGCGAGACCGGCCGCCGCGTCGGCTTCATCACGCCGCTCACCCATAATTTCTGCGAGGACTGCAACCGCGTCCGCCTCACCGTCACCGGCACCCTCTATATGTGCCTCGGCCAGGATGACGCGGCCGACCTCCGCGCCCCCCTCCGCCGCGGCGAGAACCTGCAGGCCGCCATCGCGGACGCCATCACGCGCAAGCCGAAAGGGCATGATTTCGTCATCGGGCGCCGGCCGGCGGTGGCGCGGCACATGAGCGTTACCGGGGGTTAGAAAGGAAGGCCTTCTTTTTTGAAAAAAAGAAGCAAAAAACTTTTGTCAATTTAGTCCGCGACAGCACCGACAAAAGTTTTTTTGGTTCTCTTCCTTTAGTGGTGCCAACTCACCGGCATAACCGCCGACGTCCCGCCCAATTTATGATCGATCTGCGAAATAATACTCCCGCCGATCTGCAACGCCTCCCGCCCGCCAGGTGTCTCCAGCAACCCGATCAGCAAATCCGTGATCACCGGCTGCGCCGTTGTCCCCAGATCGTAGAATCCCTGCGCGTTCGTCTGCAGGTCCGCGGTGAACGTCTGCGTGTTCGCCACCGATCCCACCGCCAGGTTCTGGCTCTCGCTCACGGAGAACGTCAGCTGGATGCCGATATCGGCGTGGGTCGTCGACGATGGAATGGCGCCGGCGCCGCCCAGGCCGGCAAACCCGTTGCCCGCGTCTTGCGCCAATGTCGCCACATCGCCCGCCATCTGCGACAGCACCGTCAGCGGCTGCTGCACCGTGCCCTGGTTTTCCAGCCCGGCCACCAGTTGCGGCGCGATCTGCGCCAGCAGCTTGCCCAGCGCATAGGCGCCGAACGTGTCCGCCGTCACCTTCACCCCCAGCGTCTCCGTCACCTGCGTCGGATCGCCCACGCCAAGCCCGAATGTCTGCCCGGCCTCCAGGTGGACATTGAGGTTCAGCGCCGCGTTCTTGATCGCCGGCAGCACCGGATTGTGCTGCTGCTGCGCATCGGTCAGCAACGTACCGATGTCGCCGGTCACCGCGGCGCCGGACGCCAGCGTCGCAACACCGGCGGGCACCGCGCCAAGCAGGTTGCCGGCCTGCACATCGCTCAGCAGCGTGCCGGCATTGCCCAGCAGGCCGGCCGTGTCGCTCAACGCCTGGCCGGCCGCCACACTGGTCTGGCCATCCACCGTCAGGCTGCCGGATTGCCCGGTGGTGGTGGTATGCCCAAGCACGGTCACCGACTGGGACAGCGCAACGCCTGCATTCAGCGCCAGATAGGGCGTCGCCGTCAGCGATCCCCCATGCGGCAGGCCGCCGTTCTTGTCCAAGGTGGGCAGCAGCCCCTTGCCGAAACTCACGATCGGCGCAAGCTCGTTGCCGAGCGCGGTGCCTGCCAGCGCGGCCGTCAACGGCCCCAGGATGGCGGACAATCCATTCGTGCTGGAGCTGATCCCCACATCCACTTTCGTCGGTGTTTCCGCGCCCAGCAGGAAGGATTGCCCCGGGGTGGTGAAGGAGAGGTCGATCAGACTTGTCGGATCCGCAACGGAGCTGCCCGCCAGCACATGTTTCAGCGGAGCCAGGCTGGTCACCGCGCCCGCCGCCGCCGCCGCCGAGTATCCCAAAGCGAGCGTCAATTGCCCCTTCACGGCCGGATCGTAGCCGCGGAACGGTGCCGTCACATAGCCGGTCAGGCCGCTCGCGATGAAGGTGTAGCCAAGATGCACATGCGCCACCGGCGGCGGCGCGGTATCGGGCGATGCAAGTGCCATCGGCGTCGTGTCGGACTCATGGCGGCTGTTCTGAGCGTGGCGCATGGAAACCCTGCCTCCTCCCGCAATGCGAAGGGATCAAACAAACGGCGGTGCGCCCCGGCGCCCGCCACCCCAGCCATCCGTGGCCACCCGGCATCGTGTCGGATGGCCACAGACGGGTTGGCTACTTGCCCGAGCGGACGATCGACGTGTTGATTGTCGCCGTGCAGCCGCCGCCGACCGGTGCCGTCGCGGGGATTGTCACCGTGGTCGTGCCCACACCTGAGTTGGCGTTGGTCGTCGTGGCCTTGAACGAAAAGTTCACGGTTTCGGCAGGAATGTTGCCATTGACCGAATAGATCGCACAGCTTGCATTGCTGCTGTAGCCGTTAAGTCCACCCGCTGGGATCGCCTTGAAGCCGGTGCAAAGCTGCAACAGGCCAGCCGAGGGAACATACAGCGTGAAGCCGGCCTTGCTGGCGCCGGGATAGTTGATGACGCTGAGGTTGGCGGCATTGGCGCTCAGGCCAACGGCGGCACACGCGGCCGAGCCGTTATTGGATGCCACCTGACCCGTGCTGGCATAGATACCGGCCACCAGAACCGGCGCCGCGGTCGCCGCGGTCGCGGCCAGCACAAATCCTGCCCCGGCAAGGCTAAATACGAACCTGCTCATGTGAAACTGCTCCCAAGCTTATTTTCGTTGCAGGCCGCGCAGAAAGCGGTGCGTCCCGTTTGGCCTGACGTTAACGGAAGGCAACCTGTCCTTAAGGTCAACCACGAACCGCCGTCTCACGAAAAGTTGAGCTTTGGTGCAGTGCGTCATGAAGCGGCGCGACACTCAGCGTCCCCGTAACAAAACCTCCTGATGAGAACTCGCCGGACTGCCAGCCGCCTTGTTCAGTCGGCTTGCACCCGGGATCCCGCCACCAGGTTCACCGGCGGGTTCAGGATTACGTGGTCGCCCTCCCGCAAGCCCGCGCGCACATGAACCTGCGCCCCGTCGTCGCTGGCAACATCCAGCTTGCGGACGGCGATTTTGCCGTCCTCCACCACCGCGGCACTCAGCCCCTGATCGTTGAAGATCACCGCCTGCGTCGGAATGGTCACCACCGCCTGCGTGCGCGGCTCGGCCACGTGAACGATGCAGTACAACCCCGCCGACAGCGCGCCATCGCGGTTATCCACATCCACTTCGGCCAGCAGCGTGCGCGTGTTGGCCGCCAGCGCCGCCGCATTGCGCGCCACCTTGCCGTGGAATACCCGGCCAGGCAGCTGCGGCACCGTCAGCGTCGCATCCTGCCCGTTCTTCATGCCGAAGAATGCGGATTGCGGCACATAAACCTGCACGCGCAGCGTGTCCGTCTTGGCGATCGAAAACAACGACGTGCCGCTGCTCGCATCCGCGGTCACCAGATTGCCCACATCGATCTGCCGCGCGGTGATCACGCCGCCGAACGGCGCCGTCACGCGTTCGAAACCCACCAGCTCCTGCAAGCGGTTCACCTGCGCCAGCTGCGCGGCCACATTGGCCTGCGCCACGCCCACGCCGGCGGCCTGCGTGGACACGCTGGTGCGGTCCTGGTCGCCCTGCTGCCGGCTCGCCCAGCCTTCCGCCACCAGCGTGGACGTGCGGTTGTTCGTCACTTTCGCCAGCCCCGCCGACGCCACCGCCTGCCGCAGGGACGCCGCCATCTGCACCAGTTGCGCGCGCGCCTGCGCCAATTGCTGGTCCAGATCCGGCGCCGCGATGACCGCCAGCACGTCACCTTCATGCACGTGGCTGCCGATATCCACGTTTCGCGTGCGGATGTAGCCGGTAGCGCGGGCATACAGCGTGGCGGAATCGAACGCCTGGATCGTGCCTGGCAGATCCACCATCTGCGCGCCGCCATCCGCTTTCGCCTGCATGGTCCGCACATGCGGCACAGCGTCCGTGCGCGTCTGCGTGGCCGCCGCCGCCGCCTGGCGAGTGGCCACATGCGTCCACACGCCCCAGCCAACCATCAGCATCAGCGCCACCACGGCGCCCACCCCCAGCCAACGTGCCGCGCGGGCGCGTCCCCGATCCTTCGCGGGATCGGGCTGCTTGGACCGGTCATCCTCCTCCAGCCCGGGCAGGAACCGGTCCTCCTCCTGCGCCGGACTGTTGTGTTGCGGACGGCTGATCTGGTTCATGGGGTCGGCGCCTTCCAATCAAGCTTGTTGGCCAAATCACGCTGTCTAAGCGGACACTGCACGCGGTGATCCGCGCTTGGTTTCGTTATGCTGTGTCTCGTTCCGCCTAGCATCCTTAGCCACGCGGTCGAACTGGCCGAACACCGAGTAAAGATAAGGCACGAACAGCAGTGTGGTGATCGTGCCCACCAGCACGCCGCCAATCACCGCGCGCGCCAGCACGGAATTCTGCTCCTCGCCCGGCCCGCCGATCGCCATCGGCACCATGCCCACCAGCATCGCCGCCGCCGTCATCAGCACCGGCCGCAACCGCGTGGTCCCGGCCGAAATCGCCGCCTCCACGGCACTCATCCCCGCCTGCCGCTGCTCACGCGCGAACGTCACGAGCAGGATGGAGTTGGCGGATGCCACCCCCACGGACATGATCGCCCCCATCAACGACGGCACAGACAGCGTGGTGCCCGTCACGAACAGCAGCAGCAGGATCCCGGACCCCGCGCCAGGCAGCGCCAGGATCACCGCCAGCGGATCCAGGAAACTCTGATAGTTCACCACCATCAGCAGATAGACGAACACCGCGGCGAACAGCAGCCCGATCGTCAGGTTGCTGAACGCATCGTCCATGGAGCTGATCTGCCCCAGCACGTTGATCTTGTCGCCCACCTTCAGATGGCCGCGCTCCTCGGCCACCACCTTGTTGATTGCCGTCTCGGCGCTGCCCAGGTCGGCGCTCTGCACGCTGGCGAACACGTCATACACCGGCTGGATGTTCGTCTGGTTGAAGTTGGATTGCACCTGCTTGCGCTGCACGCTGGCCACGTTGCCAAGCAGATCCGGAATCACCGCGCCATTGGACGCAACGGACCCCGCGATGGGAATGTTGTTCAAGCTCTGCAAATCGTGCAGCCGATACTCCGGCGTCTGCACCGCCAGGTAATACGGAATGCCGCTCACCGGATCGGTCCAGAAATTCGGTGTCACCTGCTCGGACGAACTCAGGCTGATGTTCAGGCTCTGTGCCACCTGGTTCACCGTCAGCCCCAGCTCCTGCGCCCGCGTCCTATCGATCGTGTAGAACATCTCCGGCGCATTCAGCTCCTGCTGCACATGCGCGTCCACAATCCCCGGCACCGCATTGATCTTGCGCGCAATGTCCAGCGCGATCTTCTGGTTGTCCTTCCTGTCCTTGCCTTGCACCTGCACATCCACCTGCGTCGGCACGCCGAAATTCAGGATCTGCGTCACCAGGTCCGCCGGCTGGAAGTAGAACAGCACATCCGGAAACGCCGCGGGCAATTCATCGCGCAGCAGCCGTGTATAGGCCGCGGTGGTCGAGCTCCTGTCCTGCGCCAGCTGGATCTGGATCGTCCCGTCATTCACCCCGATCGTCGTGCCGTCGGTGAACGCCAGGTTATACGTGCGTTGCGGCAGCCCGATATTATCCAACAGCAGCGTGATGTCGTGCCCCGGAATATGCGCGCGGATATTGTCCTCCACCGCCTGGAAGATCTTCTCCGTGCTCTCGATCCGCGTACGCGCCGGCGCCCGCACATGCAGCTGGATCAGCCCCGCATCCACCTGCGGAAAGAAATCGCGCCCCACGAACAGGCTCAGCCCGCCGGCCAGCGCCACCACGCCCACCGCAACCAGCGGCGTGATCACCCGCCGCGCGATGATCGCCGCCACCAGCCAGCCATAGAAATCCCGGAACGCATCGAAGCGCCGGTTGAATCCGTCATGGAACCGTCCGAACCAGCCCTTCCGCCCATTCGTGCGTCCGGCGTTCTCGTGCCCGCCCCCATACTCGGTGCGCAGCATCAGCCGGATGATGATCGGCGTCAGCGTCCGGCTGATGCCGTAGGACGCCAGCATGGCGAACACCACCGCCTCGGCCAGCGGCGTGAACAGATACTTCGCTGCCCCCTGCAGGAAGAACACGCTCACGAACACCACGCAGATCGCCAGCGTGGAGATCAGCGTCGGGATCGCGATGCCGGCCGCGCCCTCCGTCACCGCCTTCTCGAAATCCCCGCCCTCATCCAGCAGCCGGTGCGTGTTCTCGATCGTCACCGTGGAATCGTCCACCAAAATGCCCACGGCCAGCGCCAGCCCGCCCAAGGTCATCGTGTTGATCGTCTCGCCAAGCGCCGTCAGCACTGCCAAGGACGTCAAGATCGCCAGCGGGATGGACACCATCACCACCACGGTGGACCGCCAGGACCCCAGGAAGATCAGGATCATCAGCGCCGTCAGCCCGGCCGCGATCGCGCCCTCGCGCAGCACGGAATTGATCGCGTCCGCCACGAACACGGACTGGTCGAACAACAGCTGGATCTTCATCCCCGGCGGCGCCGCCTTCTGGATCGCCGGCATCGCCGCCTTCACCCGGTTCACCACGTCCAGCGTGGAGGCATCGCCGTTCTTGATGATGGTCAGCAGCACGCTGCGCTGCCCCTCCGTGCGCACCACGTTCTGCTGCACCGCCCAGCCGTCGCGCACATGCGCCACGTCGTGCAGATATACCGTGGTGCCGCTCACCTGCCGGATCGGCACGTTGTTCAGCGCCTCGATGGATTGCGCGGACGCGTTCACCCGCACGATGAACTGCTTGTCCCCCATCTTCGCATCGCCGGACGGCAACGTCAGGCTCTGCGCGTTCACCGCGGTGACAACGTCGTTCGCCGTCAGCCCCTGCGCCCGCAGCGCATCGGGATCCAGATCCACCATGATCTGGCGATACTTCCCGCCATACGGCGTCGGCAGCGTAATCCCCTGGATCGGCGCCAGCTGCTGCCGCATCTGGTAGATGCCGTAGTCATACAGCTGCTGCTCGTTCAGCTTGTCCGAACTCAGGCTGATCTGCAGCACCGGCACGGACGACGCATTGTACTGCACGATCACCGGCGGCTGAATGCCGGTCGGCATCAGCGCGCGGATGGAGTTGGACGCGGACACAATCTGCGCAATCGCCAGGTCCACGTTCACGTTCGGCTGGAAGTAGATCCGCTCCACGGAAATGCCGGACAGCGTCTGGCTGTCGATATGCTTGATGTCGTTGACGGATGAGCTGATCGAATATTCGCTATACGTGCTGACCCGCTGCTCCATCTCCTCCGGAGTCAGCCCGGTATACTGCCAGATCACGGACACCACAGGGATGTTGATGCCGGGGAAGATGTCCTTCGGCGCCACCAGGATGGCGCTGCCGCCCAGGAACAGCATCAGGATGGCCACCACGTAGAAGGTGTGCGGGTATTTCAGCGCGAACTTGACGATACCCATGGCGACCCGATCCCGGCTCCTGTGCGGCGATCGTAACGTGGCTTATGATGTCATCGTTGCAAGTTTGATCGCGGGGTTGTGTGACCGCAGACAGGGAAGGCCTTCTTTTTGAAAAAAAAGAAGCAAAAAACTCTTGTTTATAATAGGTTATGGCTCACGCTGGATGCTCGGTGCGGCCACGCAAGCCTTTCCACCGTCTCGGAAAAGTTTTTGCTTCTTTTTTCCAAAAAAGAAGGCCTTCCTGTTTTCCCTTTGATTAACAACCCGCAACCCACCCATCCCACACTTTCATTCAACCCCCCATCAAGGTAACGCCTGCAAACTCGCAGCCGGGAGGCCGTTTGCTCGCAGAATTCCTGGATTGGTGGGGCGCCCAGCTTCGCTCGCTCGTGCCCGCAGGCCCCGCCGGCGGCACGGACGCGCTGATCGTGGATGCCAGCCAGCCCGCCACGCTGGACGTCCTGCGCCGCCGCCGCGGCGTGGCCCAGCGCGTCGTCCAGCTCCGCCAGGATGCCGGTGGCGCCCCCGGCCTGCGCGCCGCCCTCAACGGGCGTCCGCGCGGTGAGCCCGTCCGCCTCCGCATCGCGCCGGCCATCGTCCTCGAACGCGCGGTCAGCCTGCCGCTGGCGGCCGAACGCGACCTCGCCCGCGTCCTCGGTTACGAAATGGAGCGTCTGACCCCCTTCGCCGCCACCGAAGTCATCTGGGATTACGCGGTTCTCCAGCGGGACCGCGCCCGCGCCCGCCTCGCCCTCCGCCTCACCATGGTCCCCCGCGCCGCCGTGGAAGCCACCATCGCCCTGCTGCGGGACCAGGGCGGCGCGCCGGACGCGCTCGAAGCGGACCTGCCGGACGGGATGCGCGTGCTCAAGCTGGTGCAGGAGCGTGCCTCCGGCCGCCGCATCGCCGTCACCGTGCGCAGCCTGGCCGCCGCCGCCGCCGCCCTTGCCGTGCTCGTCCTCGCCAGCCCCTTCGCCCGCCAATCCCTCGCCTTCGCGGACGTCCAGGACCGCCTGGCCCAGATGGCGCCCGGCATCACCCAGGTGGAGGCGCTGCGCCACAAGATCGCTGGCGCCGGCGCCGGCGGAGACGCGGTCGCCGCCGAAACCCGGCGGCTGGGCGACACGCTGGAGGCCCTCGCCGCCGTCACCGAAATCCTCCCCGATGACAGCTACCTCACCGAATTCACCATGCGGGAACGCAAGATCACCCTGTCCGGCCTCGGCGCGTCGGCCCCCAAGCTGATCAGCGGCCTCTCGTCGGACCCGCGCATACGCAACCCCGCCTTCACCGCCCCGGTCACCCGCAGCGAAACCAACCACAACGACGTCTTCTCCATCCGCGCCGAGCTGGCGCCATGATCGCCAGCCTCCCCACCGGCCGCCGCGGCCAGGCGCTCGCCGTCGCTTTGCTCCTGCTCCTCATCAGCGTGGTCTGGCTCGGCGCCATCACCCCGCTGCTGGGCTTCTACGGGGACCGCGCGGACGCCGTCGCGGCCCTGCAATCCAAGGCGCGCCGGGAAGCCGCCCTGATCGAGGCGCTGCCGGCCCTGCGCAAGGAGGCTCAGTCCGCCGCGCAAACCCCCGCCCGCGCCGTGCTGCCCGGCAATTCGGACGCCATCGCCGGCGCCACCCTGCAGGAGCAGGTCCAGGCCATGGCCACCTCCGCCAGCGCCCAGCTGACCAGCATCGAAACCCTGCCCGCCGAACAGGTGGGCGCCTACCGCCGCATCGGCGTCCACGTCGAACTCAGCGCCCAGCTCGCCGTCGTCGTCGCCCTGCTCCGCGCCATCGAGGACGCGGAGCCCAGCATGCTCGTCGATGACATCCGCCTCACCGCCACCCCCGTCGGCCCGCAGAACACCCAGCTCCCGCTGGATGGCGCCTTCACCGTCTATGCCTTCCGCGTCGGCACCGCGAAGGAGGACCAGCCGTGACGCTCGCGCCGCGCCGTCTCCTGTGGCTCCTGATCGGCCTGCTCGCCCTCTGCCTCGCGGCCGAATGGCTGTGGCCTGATAGCGGCGCCCTGGCGCCTGCCGCTCCGGTCCGTCTTGGCGGCCATCGCGCCGCCGCGCAGGCCTTGCCGGAGCGAGACACCGCCACCTGGGGAGACACCGTGCTGGCCCGCCCGCTGTTCAGCACCAGCCGCCGGCCGCCGCGCGTGGTCGCCAGCACCCATTCCGATTCCGCCCCCAGCCAGGCCCGCCTGGCCGGCATCATGATCACCCGCTACGGCAAGCGCGCCATCTTCGCCCCGGACGGCGGCGGCAAGCAGCTCATCCTGCCGGAGGGTGCCGCCATCAACGACAGCACAATCAGCCGAATCCAGCCGGACCGCGTCACCCTGGCCAGCGGCACGGTGCTGCTGCCATCCTTCGACAAGAACCGCGTGGGCATCGCCAACACGCCGCCGTTCCAGCCTGCCGCCATCGGTCCCACGGGCGTCTCCCCCATCGGCGGGCAGGCTCCCGGTCTGCCGAACCCTGGCTTTCCAAACCCTGCGATGCTCAACCCCGGCTTCGGCAACCCGAACTTCCCAGGCGTGTCCGGCGGCCTGCCGCAGGCGCAGTCCCCGAACGCGGCCGCAGGCGACGACGCGAACCCCCAGGCGCCGGCCCAGCCGGCGCCTGTTCTGCCCCAGATGATGCGCGGCACCATGATCCCGCCACGGAGAGAGCAATGACGCACGGCCAGCCCACCCTCCGGCCGCTTCCCATCAGGCTCAGATGGCTGGCCGCCACCTCGGCTCTCTGCAGCATCGCTGCCCTGGGCGGCTGCGCCCATCCGCCCGCGCCGCAAGTGCTGCCCCTGCTGCCGCCCATGACCGGCCCGTCCGCCGTCGCCACCCCGCGCGTCAACGGCAGCGTCGCCGGCAGCCCGCGCCCCCCGCAGATCGCCATCAGCAACGGCCCGGGCGTGGTGATCTCCACCGGCGGCCGCGCGGGTGCGGCCGGCGGCGGCAGCACCACGCTGGATTTCGCGGACACGGATATCCGCGAAGTCGTCGCCCAGATCCTCGGCAACACCCTGCACGTCAATTACGCCATAGATCCCTCCGTCCACGGCACCGCCACGCTGCGCACCGTCGCCCCGCTGGCGGACAGCCAGCTCATCCCCGTCCTGCAATCCCTGCTCGCGCAGAACGGCGCCACGCTCGTCTCCAATGGCGGCGTCTACCGCGTGCTCCCCACCGCCGCGGCCGGCGGGGTCGCCGGCGGCGCCGGCACCGCCGGCGGCATGATGGTCCCGTTGCGCTATGCCTCGGCCGAGGACCTCGCCAAGGTCCTTCAGCCTTATGTCCAGGGCGGCGCCCGACTGGTCGCCGTCCCCAGCAGCAATGCCGTCGTCATCGCCGGCGAGCCCGCCCAGCGCGACGCCCTGGTGGACCTGGTCCGCGCCTTCGATATCGACGTGCTCGCCGGCCAGTCCTACGCCCTGTTTCCGGTACCCGCCGGCGCCGCCGAGGATTTCGCCGGCGCCCTCGGCCAGGCCTTCCGCGCCCAGCAGGGCGGCACGCTCGCCGGCCAGCTCAAGGTACTCCCGCTCGCCCGCGTGGACGCCGTCCTCGTCATCGCCACCTCGCCGAGATACCTCAACGACGCCCGCCGCGTGTACGCGGTGGTGGAGCGCGGCATGCGCCAGACCATGCGCACCTGGCACGTCTATTACATCCAGAACAGCACGGCCAACGACACCGCCTACATCCTCCAGGAAGCCTTCACCCCGGACAACGTCACCGCCCAGCCCACCGCGCACGGCCAGGGCCAGCAGACCGGCCCGCAGGCCGGCCTGGCCTCAAGCTCCAGCTCCGGCACCAGCGGCAGCTCCGGCTCATCTCTCGGCGGCAGCAGCAGCAGCACCGGGATCGGCGGCAGCTCGTCATCCAGCGGCGGCAGCACCGGCGGCCTCGGCAGCAGCCTGTCCGGCGGCAGCGCCGGCAGCACCGGCTCCGGCGGCCAGGGCACCCCCACCCGCGGCGCCACCACCTCCGGCGCCAACCCGCTCCTCGGCGGCCTGTCCAGCAGCGGCGGCAGCGGCAGCGCGCCCGCCAACGCCATGCGCATCATCCCCAACCCGGAAAACAACGCCATCCTCGTCTATGCCACCGGCGAGGAAGAAGCGACC
>CAZZYR010000037.1:0-11828 GCA_964658235.1 uncultured Acetobacteraceae bacterium
GGCGCCGTCGGCGCCGTGCGCAATATCAAGAACGTCTCCAAAGTCGCCCGCGCCGTCATGGACCACACCGGCCACGTCATGCTCGTTGGCGAAGGCGCCGAACGCTTCGCTGTCGCCATGGGCTTCCCGCGGGAGAACCTCCTCACGGAAAACTCGCGCAAGATCTGGCAACTCTGGAAGGAATACCATTCGGACGCCGATTGGTGGGGCCCCGGCCTCTCGGACCCCGCCTGGCAGCCCCCGCCCAAGGACCACGCGGAACTCTGGCCGGATCGCCTCTCCCGCCTCACTAAACTCGCTGACTCCATCGGCATCGACCAGGACAATCGTGCCGCCGCTTTTCGAAAAATCCTGTTCCCGCCCACCGGCACCATCCACTGCTCCGCGCTGAATACGAAAGGCGAACTGTCCGGCATCACCACAACCAGCGGCCTGGCCTACAAACTCTCCGGCCGCTGCGGTGACAGCCCCATCATCGGCGCCGGCTGCTTCACGGACCAGGATGTGGGCTCCGCCGGCGCCACCGGCAGCGGCGAGGAAAACATCAAAGTTGCCGGCGCACACACCATCATCGAGAACATGCGCCATGGCATGTCCCCCCTCGAAGCCGGCCAGGACGCTCTGCGCCGCATCATCCGCAATCACAACAACGACATGGCCCGCCTGAAATACATGGACATGACCTACTACATCCTCCGCAAGGACGGCGCCTACGCCGGCGTCAGCCTCTGGCAAGGCTACGCGGCCGGCAACCCCCACAAGATCGCCATCCACGACTCCTCCGGCCCCCGCGCCGAAATCACCACCGCAATGCTGTTGGGATTCTCAGAAGATTTCCCACCGTCCCCCCGCGTCACCCAGGAAATGCGCAAGGACTCCGAATACCTGAAATAGATCTTTTGTAGGGTGGACGAAGTCCACCATTCCCAATTCACCAACCCAATCCAAACGGGCCCAACACCATGTCCACCCCACCCACCTTCACCGCGGACCAAGCCGTCGCCACCCAACGCGCCCTTCGCGCCGCCCTGAACCTCCCCGACGAAGCCTTCCCCCTCCCCGCCTTCATCGGCATGATCAGCGACGAAATCCAACTCCTCCGCGAAGCCGGCCACTCTGATCAACACATTATCGACCTCATCAACGCCACCGCCCCCACCACCATCACCCCAGCCGACCTCACCCGCTTCTACGCCCCACCCGAAGCCCGCCGCCAACATAACCCCGACCCGTAGGGTGGACGAAGTCCACCACCCCACGCCTCACCCGCAGCCCACGTCTCAAACCTGACAAACCCCACACCAGTACAACACCCGCCCGCCCAGCATCTCACTCAACACCTCATGCCCGCACACATGGCACGGCCGTCCCGCCCGATGCGCCACATAATTCGCATCGTCTCGCGTCACTTTTCCCGTCTTCCGAACCCGGTCGCACCGCTCGGTGGTTACAATCCGCCCGGTCTTCACACCATCCCTCAGCAGCGCCGCCAGATCGTCCCACATCCTTCGCCAAATCTCGGCTGAAATCTCCCGCCCAGCCCGATGCGGCTCCATCCGTGCCCGGAACAGCAATTCCGCGCGGTAAATGTTCCCAATGCCGGCGACAATATCTTGCCGCATCAGCAGCAATGCGATAGAAGTCCTAGAAGCGGTGATCTTTGAAAAGGCCCTATCCGGATCACCATCCCGCCGCAGCGGGTCTTCGCCCAGCCGCGCCATCGCCACGGCCTTCTCGGCCGTGGACAACACCTCGCAGGCCGTCGGCCCGCTCAGATCCGCCACGTGCTTGCCCGCCACAAGCCGCAACCGCACCGCCCCGGCTGGCGCCGGCGGAAACACATCATCATCCAGGGCACCACGCCGGCGCCGGCCAATCCCCTCCAGCCCCTCGCCGGCAAACCGCCACATCCCATACAGCCCGAGATGCACGCGCAACCAATGTCCCCCTGAAAAACGCAGGAACATCTGCTTGCCCTGCGCCTCTGCGGACATCAGCGTGCGCCCGTCCAGCAGCGCCGCGCCCTCCGCAAACCGCCCCTGCGGCGAACTCGCATCCACCCGCTTGCCCTTGAACTGCGCGTTGAAGGCGTTCGCCAACCGGTGAACCGTATGCCCTTCCGGCACGCGTTTAGTCGGCCGCCGCCGCGCGCGCGCCAGCCACCCGCGTCCGCGTCCGCAACGTCACCCATTCCTCCGCGGATGTCGGATGGATCCCGATCGTCCTGTCGAAATCTCCTTTGGTGGCGCCTGCTGTCATTGCAACGCCGATCGCCTGCATCATCTCTGCGGCATCGTCACCGATCATGTGGGCGCCCACCACAAGCTGGCTCGCCTGATCCACCACCAGCTTCATCATCGTCCGCCTGTCCCGCCCGCTCATCGTGTGCCGCATCGGCAGGAACTTCGCGATATAGATATCCGCCGGCCCATGTTCGGCCGCCTGCTCCTCGCTCAATCCGCATGTCCCGATCGGCGGCATGGAAAACACCGCCGTCGGGATCGCCTCGAAGGACCACGTGCGGGCATGCGTGCCGAACAGCCGGTCCGCCAGATGATGCCCTTCCGCGATCGCCACCGGCGTCAGATTCATCTTATTCGAGACATCGCCGACCGCGTAAATATGTGACTGGCTCGTCACATTCTCTGAATTCACCACCACCGCGCCGTTGGCCGCAACCGTCACGCCGGCCTGCTCCAGCCCCAGCCCCTTCGTGTTCGGCGTCCGACCCACGGCGAAGAATACCAGATCGCTATCGAAGTGCCTGCCATCCGTCAGGTGCAGCCGCTTGCTGCCATCGTCCAGCCGCTCAAGCTTATGCAGCATCACGCTCGGATGCAGCCTGATGCCCTGCGCCACCAACGCGTCGGCCAAAGCCTCGCGTATGTCATGATCGAACCCGCGCAACGGCAGACGCTGCCGATACAGCAGGTCAACCTCCGCCCCCAACCCCTGGAAAATTCCGGCGAACTCAACCCCGATATAGCCGCCGCCCACCAGTGTCACGCGTTTCGGCAATTCTGGCAGGCCAAACGCCTGATCGGAGACAATCCCGTGTTCCACGCCCTCTATCTCCGGCCACGCCGGATGGCCGCCCACCGCAATCACGATGCGCTCCGCCGTGACGGTGCGTTCTCCAAGCTGCAAGGTGTGCGCGTCCACAAACACCGCGCGGTCGAAAAACCACTGCACGCCGGAATTTTCCAGCAGCTTCACATAGATGCCGTTCAGCCGGCTGATCTCGGCATCCTTGGCGGCCATCAGCGCGGCCCAGTCATGCTGGCCCGGCGCCGTGTTCCAGCCGAACCCGTGGCTGTCCGCGGCCCAGGCGCCATATTCCGCCGCCTGCACCATCAGCTTCTTCGGCACGCATCCCACGTTCACGCACGTGCCACCCCAGTGCTGGGATTCCGCAATCGCCACCCGCGCCCCGTGGCTGGCCGCGATACGGGCGCAGCGGACTCCGCCGGAGCCGCCGCCGATGACGAAGAGGTCGTAGTCCATGTTTTGTGTGTCTCACAGGAAGGAAGCAGTTCTTTTTTGAAAAAAAGAACCAAAAAACTTTTGTCAGTGCTGTCGCGGACCTAATGGATAAAAGTTTTTTGCTTCTTTTTTTCAAAAAAGAAGTGCTTGCTTTCTTACACCTTCAAATCGTCAACGGCGCGAAATGCCTGATCGATTGCGCAATCCGTATAGGCCGCAGCGCCCGAATCCGAATTCGCAATCGCAATCCGCCCAAAACGCGCGCGGCCAATTTCGTGCGGCGCCTGTCCGGCTGGCCACACCGGATCGAACAACGGGTTATATTCGTAAGCATAGCCATGCGGCCACCGGTTCACCGTAATCGCCGTGATCTCGCTCGCCGGATCGATCCCCATGGTGCGCGCCAACTGGTCGCGGATATTGCGCTCGAACGTTTCGAAGGACGTGGCGAGCAGTTCCGCGTGGCCCAGGCGATGCTGTGTGCGTTCGTCCAGGCCGGGGTGGCACGGCACCTTCGTCATACGCAGCAGAATGGGCTCGTCCGGCGACCGCACGGAGCTGTAGCCGCCGATATCAACCACCGGATTGAGGCGGAACGTGGTGTGATACATGCCGGGGGCATACACCTCGTATACGCCAAGCTTCTTGAAGGCCCGCCAGTTCGTCAGCGCCACCGTTGTATAAACCAGCGGTATCTTCACCAGATAATGCAGCGCATCCTTCTGCGCCTTCGGCAACTCCGGACAAAGATACGGGATCATCATGTTGTAGCCGGCCAGAATGCAATCCCGGCCGTGCACCCGCACAACCTGGCCGGCCCGCGTGTAGGCGATTTCCACGCCCTGTGAACTTGCCGGATCGCCGATGTTGCGCGCGCCCACCACGATGCTGCTGAGGCGGATGCGCAACGTTTGCCCAGGCCGGTCGAGCTGGGTATAGTCCAGCCTGCTGGACACGGCGTCTTCCAGCGTGCCGCCAGGCAAAGCCGCGGGGATCAGCTTGCGGACCAGCAGCCGCACCAGGCTGGCGTTGCCGTCCGGGAAATGGAACGTATAAGAGCCGCCATCGGCATAGCCTGATGCCGTGTTGCCCATGTTCGGCGCGCTGCCCGGCGCCAGGTTCAATCCCTTGAAGCCGGAATGGCCAAAGCCCCAGGTGTCCAGGGCGGACACGGCATCGATGCCCACGCCCCACTCATCGTGGCTGCGCGCCTGATAGAACGGCAACACCCCGGGATCCGCGCCCACGATCCTCGTCAGGTAGTCGGCGAAGCTGATATGCGCGAGCCGTGCCTTCTTCGCGTCCGATGTCAGGCCGGGCAGATAATCTGTTGTCCCCTCCTCGATGCGGATGATATCCGCCATCACGCGCGGGCTGAGCGGCGCGCCCTGCAGCACCGCGGCCCAGGGACGATCGCCGACGCCAGTCGCCAGGTGATCGCGACCGAAGGTTTGGCGATCGAAGAACACGCCTTGTCCCAGGCCAATCGATTTATAAAAGTCCTTGTGCGCGCAGCGTTCTTCCAGCTTGACCGGTTCCACGCCCAGGCTGCGCAGCAGCCCGTCGGAAACCTTGCTGTAGGGCCGCGGAGAATCGATCTCCAGCGTGCCGCCGTTGATCAGCTCGGTGCGGCCACCCAGGTCAAATTCGTTACGCTTCGCGTGACCGCCCACATCGTCGTGGTTGTCCAGGATCAGGATGCGCGCGCCGGGATGTGCCTCCCGGTAGAAATGCGCGGCGGCCAGGCCACTGATGCCGGCGCCGACGACCACCAAATCGTAGCTGTCCTCGCCCGGTTCCGGCGTGGGCGCGGTCTTCCAGAACGTGCCGTCCCGCAGGCTGTGCGCGGCTTCGAACGAGCCGGGATGGCTGCCGCGCATGCCCGTGCGGGTGGGCGGGTAGTAGCCCGCCATGTCCTGCGGCGCAGCCTGCCCGGCCTGGGCAGGCAGGCCGGCGGCCAGGCCAAGGCCCGTCACCGCCGCGCCCTGGAGGAAATCCCGGCGCTGGATCGGGCGATCCATGCCGAGGCGCCGATCTGTCTCGTTCATGACCGGCAGGCTAGCAAGGTTCAGGCCGCCGGCTCAATCGGCGTGGCCCGCGACGGCTTCCGGCCATACATCGTCCCAGGTGCCGCCGGTGGAGGCCTTGCTGTATTCGGTGGAGCGGTTTTCGAAGAAATTGGCGTGCTCCGGCGCGTTCAGCATGTCATCCAGCCAGGGCAGCGGATTGCGCTCCACATGGAACAGCGGGCTCAGCCCCAGCTGCATCAGGCGGCGGTCCGCGATGAAGCGGATATACTGCTTCACCTCGGCCGAGGTCAGGCCGTCCACCGGACCGAGCTCAAACGCGAGATCTATGAAGGCGTCTTCATGATCCACGATGGTGGCGCAGCAGAGATACAACTCCCGGCGCAACTGCTCCGTCCAGATCTCCGGATTTTCCTGCACGAAGGTGCGGAACAGTTTGATCACGGACAGGCAATGCAATGTTTCGTCGCGGACGGACCAGCTGACGATCTGGCCCATGCCCTTCAGCTTGTTGAAGCGCGGGAAATTCAGCAGGATGGCGAAGCTGGCGAAGAGTTGCAGGCCTTCGGTAAAGGCGCCGAAGGCAGCAAGGGTCTTGGCGATCTCATGCTTGCTGTCCACGGTGAAGGATTGCATGTAATCGAACTTGTCGCGCATCTCCTTGATGCTGCGGAACGCCTGGTATTCCGTCTCCGGCATGCCGATGGTGTCCAGCAGGTGGCTGTAGGCGGCGATGTGGACGGTTTCGATGTTGCTGAAGGCGGAGAGCATCATCAGCACTTCGGTGGGTTTGAAGACCTGGCTGTAATGCTTCATGTAGCAATTGTTCACCTCCACGTCCGACTGCGTGAAGAAGCGGAAGATCTGGGTGACCAGGTTGCGCTCGCCGTCAGTCAGGTTGCGGTGCCAGTCCTTCACGTCGTCCGCCAAAGGCACTTCCTCCGGCAGCCAATGCACGCGCTGCTGGGTCAGCCAGGCATCATAGGCCCACGGGTAGCGGAACGGCTTGTAGACGGGATTTTCCGTCAGCAGGTCGAACCGGACCGGGAGTTCATCCATGGTGCGTGCGGCTACGGCGTGCGTGTCGGGCATGTGTTGATCCATGGCTATCCTGAAGTCTGGCGGTCATAGAGATGGTTCGGAGAGCGCGGTTGCATAGGGTAGCGGCCACGACTCTGTGGCGGGAGTATGCCCCATATATGGTGGGAGGGAAGCGAATTTTCACATGATGTTGCGTTTGGACCGCAAACGGGTGCGACGACTGCGGATAGCCAGGCTGCAGTGGCAGCGCCGGGCAGTGTTTGTGCTGGGCGGCATCGTGGTGGGTGCGGCGGCGGTAGCCCTGGCGTTTGCCGCGGACTGGGCGGGGACGGGTTTCCGCGCGACTACCGCCGGGCGGCCCTGGCTGGCGCTGGGCATCACGCCGGCAGGGTTCGCGCTGGCCAGTTTTCTGGCGGGGCGATATTTCCCAGGCTCCGGCGGCAGCGGGATTCCGCAGGCCATCGCCGCGCGCGGACTGGCGGACCAGGCGGCGCGGGCGCGGCTGGTGTCCTTGCGCGTCGCGGCCGGCAAGATCGTGTTGCTGCTGGTGGGGCTGCTGTGCGGCGGGTCCATCGGACGGGAGGGACCCACGGTGCAGGTGGGCGCGTCCATCATGTTCGCGGCCGGCCGGCTGTCCCCAAGGCGGCAGCCGGGGCTCATCCTGGCGGGGGCGGCGGCGGGCGTGTCCGCCGCGTTCAACACGCCGCTGGCGGGCATCGTGTTCGGCATCGAGGAGATGAGCCGGTCCTTCGAGGCGCGGACCAGCGGGGTGGTGATCGGCGCGGTGATCGCGGCCGGCGTCACGTCCCTGGCGCTGCAAGGCGACTATACGTATTTCGGCACGAGCCACGCGACGCTCCATACCTGGCAGGGTTGGGCGGCGGTGCCGCTGCTGGGCGTGGCGGGCGGACTGGCGGGCGGGCTGTTCAGCCGTATCCTGATTCTGGTGGGACAGGGGCTGCCGGGCGCGATGGGCCGCGCGATCGGGCGGTGGCCGGTGGGCTTCGCGTTCGGCTGCGGCGTGGTGGTGGCGGGGTGCGGGCTGGCGTCCCATGGGGCAGCCTTCGGCACCGGGTATGCGGAGGCGCGGGCGCTGGTGCAGGGCAATGCGGCCGCACCCGGGCTGGCATTCGGAGCATGGAAGTTCCTGGCGACGCTGGCCTCCTCGGTCAGTGGCATTCCGGGCGGGATCTTCGCGCCATCTTTGGCGGTGGGCGCGGGGCTTGGGGCGGATGTGGCGGCGTTGTTGCCGGGGGCGCCGGCGCAGGCGGTGATCGTGCTGGGGATGGTGGCGTATTTCGCAGGCGTGGTGCAGGCGCCGATCACCGCTTTCGTAATCGTGACGGAGATGACGAACGACCATGCCTTGGTGGTGCCGCTGATGCTGGCGGCGCTGATTGGCTACGGGGCATCCCGGCTGGTGTGTCCGGAGGGCGTGTATCACGCGCTGGCGCGGCGCTACGCGCGGGCGGGGACGCCGCCGGCGGCGGCGGGATAGCGTCCGGGACGGCCACGATCTCCGGCTCTGGCGCCAGGGCGGCGAGCATGGCCTCGATCTGCGGAGCCTGAAGTGTTGGCGTGTCCAGCAGGGACAGGGCGGCCTCCGCATGGTCGCCGGCAAGCATTTCGCCGAGCTGCAGGCGCACGGCCTCGATCGGCTGGAGAAGATCGGGCGGCAGGCTGTGCCGGTCCCGCAGCAGAAGCAAATGGCGCTCCGTGGGGGCGCTGTAGGGCGTGCGGCTCGCGGTCAGGTAGGCCCGGCGGCGCGCGGCCTTGGCGGGATCCCCCTGCCGCACGGGTTCGCCGATGGCGGCGGCGAGTGCGGCCAGATGCCGGTAGAGGATTTCCGCCAGCAGCGCGTCCAGGTCCGGAAAGTGCCGCCGGATGGTTGCCGGCGACATGCGCAGGGACATGGCAAAGTTTCCCATGGTGACCCCGGCGCGGCCGAAGCGGGCGAACATGGATATCCCGGCGGCGATGATCCGCTCCTCCCTGTCGCGCTCCTGTGACGAGAGACGGTATCGGGCGCCGGGCATGTCATCGGCATGGGCGCGGAGGAGGCGGGCCGGGATGATGTTCATGCGGGCAGAGTAGGAAACATTGCCACATCTGGGCAATAGGAATTTTCACCGTGGGCGGGACATCCCGGCCCGGATGGAAGACGCTTCGCTTTTCCGCGCGCCAGGCATAGCGTGATGGCATGAGGGGTGGAGGATCGCGCCATGCATACAGCAGAAAGCCTTTTGCGTCAGATCCGGGCGTTGCCGCCGGAGCGGATCGCCGAAATTGCGGATTTCGTGGCGTTCATTGCGGCGCGCGAACAGGGACGGTTTCTGACGCCGCCGCCCGTGGGGCTGGTGACGCCGGCTTTTGTGGTGGCGGGGGATGGGGCGGATGATGAGTGTTTGGATGAGTTGTGAGGGGGTAGGGCAAGGCCTTCTTTTCTGAATGGCTGTGCCCTGCGTTCGTCCCAGTAGATAGTTTCTGTCCGAGTTTAGAAAAATTCTCTAGTCTTTGGGAGTCAACGTCATATGCCAGCCGGCAGGCCATAATTGAATGACGTGGGTCGGGTCATGACGCCAAGCGGCAATTTCATGGCGCCACCGTGGCCCGTTTGCGATTACTTTCCATGGGTGTGTGTAGCAGTAGGCACCAACAACAAGCAGCCAGACCAATGTGACAATGGCAGCGCGGCTTACCCAATTTGAATACGTCATGGCAAGAGCAAGAACCGTAAGGCCGAACAACGTTTGCGGAACGAAAACGTAGCGCTCTCCGCCCTGGGCATCCAGCATCGCCCAGGCACCGCCGATAGCGCCGATATAAGTGCCAGCGGCGATTGTTGCGCCTGATGCGAACAGCCAAAATGCAGGTCGAGCGCGCCTGTTTGCCAGTGTAAGTATCGTAAGCGGGATAATGACCAACGCAGCCGGCAGAGCGGCTAACAGAGGCGGTCTGCCCTGCGATAGTTCGTTGCGGATGATTTTCGCCGTCACTTCAGCGACATTGACCCCCAGAAAGGGCGCCTCCAAATAGCGAAGGGTGATTACGCATAGTGCCATGAAAGGGTGGAGCGCATACCCGCGTCCAGGAACGCTGTGGAAGAAGAAGGCAAGTTGGATTGCCGCACCGCCGCCCAACGCGGCGGCCTGAAAGAGACGGGGTTTGGACCGGTCAATCAAAGCACGCATGACGAACAGTGGTATCAAGACGATTGGCACGGCACCGCAAAGCGGCGCCAGATAGAGCAAGCTGAGCCGAAAATATTGGCGCCATCCCGAGGCTACATCGAGTGCAAGGATGAGGCCGCAACACAAGGTCAATTGGAATTGGCAGTGCAATGTCTGCAGTAAACCTTCGTCGATCTGCGGCGCAAGCAACAGGATGAACAGACCCGCAATCTGGGTCACGCGCGGTCGCAGCCAGGCGTCCGTGGCTGTCAGCAGAATGAGCGCAGCGAGAAGATGGATCAACAGGGCAACGGAGATCGTCAGATATGGCGCCCACTCGAGTGGCATCAGCCAACGCGCGGCCAAGGCGGCGCCATTCGCGGGGAGATTCAGGTATCCGCCATATGACGTGAGAAGCGCCTGCATGGCTGGCAGTTTCCATGCATTCTCGAAGAAGACCGTGCCTTCTTCAGCCCAGAAACGTCCCTTGATGATGATCTCTGGCATCCGCAAGCACAGCAGCGCCGCGTAGGCGGCGAGCAGGGCCGGGAGATAATATGGAGGCGGCGCTTTGGAGATGCCGGAGATGCCCTTCATGTCTGCGTGATGGATTTTTGCGGCTGCGCATGCTGAGATGGAAGCCGTGTACGCAGGACCATACTGCCGATGCGCGCAAGCCGGAACGTGAGGATTGCGGTGACAATGAAGGCGAGACAAAGCAGCGCCCAATGCCAGTAATCTGCATGCATTGACGTCAGCGACGACAGACCTTGGCCGGCGATGCTGCCGAGTACAACATAGCCGAAAAGCGCCGGCATGGACGCCACTGTTCCCACCAGGTAGGCGCGCATGCTCAGTGACGTCAGGCCCATGGCATAACTGGTGACCGCGAAGGGCATGATCGGCGACAGTCGCATAAGCACGACCAATCTCCAGCCATCACGCTTGATGGCATCATCGAGCAATACCATTCGAGGCCGGCGGCTCAACGTGCGGGCAATGAGTGGCCTGAAAAGGCTGCGTGCCAGCAGAAACGCCAGGGCAGCGCCAATGAACGTCGCAGCCGCGGAAATGACAAACCCGCCCAATGTGCCGAAGGCCATGCCGACGGCTATGGCACCGGCCGAGGCGGGAAGGATACCGCACAACGCAATGAAGGTTTGCACGACGAAAGCAAGGAGCCAGCCTGATGCACCGAGCTGGTGTTCAGCGAGGGCGACGCGGTGGATCATTGTGGTCACTTCGGCAGGCCAGACGCGGGCGGCAACGAGGCCACCGCCAACGAGCAGCAGCAGAACCGCGCCGGCGAAGATCTTGAAGCTCGAAAGCCAAAGCTTCGCCGCGAGGCTGCCGGCGCTAGGTGGCGCTGAATAAGTCGTCATGTCGAAGGCCTAGATGATGCAGCCGATATCGGACGGATGTTCCGACGACACCGATTCCGTATATCATGCTGCGTTTCAGGTTGATGGACGACGCTTCCGCGAAATAGCGCGTCGGGCACGAAATTTCTCCGATCCGAAAGCCATAATGAAGGGCTTGAGCCAGCATCTGGTTATCGAAGACAAAATCGTCCGAGCAGCGCGAAAGCGGCAGACGTTCAAGAACCTTCCGGCTCCAGGCCCGATACCCGCTGTGGTATTCCGAAAGCTTGGCGCGCATCAAGATATTTTGGCCGAATGTCAGTGCGCGATTGGCGACATATTTATAGCGTGGCATGCCGCCCTCAAGCGCGCCGCGGCCCAGAATGCGCGATGCCAGAACGGCATCGTAATGGCTGGAAACCAGCATGGATGCCATCGCCGGAATAAGCTTGGGTGAGTATTGATAATCGGGGTGCAGCATTATCACGATGTCCGCGCCGCGCTCCAGTGCAGCCGCGTAGCAGGTCTTCTGGTTTGCGCCGTAGCCGCGATTGCGGTCGTGGCGTAGCGTAAATAGGCCTAGCGCCCGTGCTATTTCTACCGTGCTATCGCTACTAGCATCGTCAGTCAGGATGATATCATCAACGATGTCGAGTGGAATATCATCGTAGGTGCGTTGGAGTGTGCGCGCCGCGTTGTACGCAGGCAGAACGACCGCAATCCGCTTGTTGTAGAGCATTGACGGT
>CAZZYR010000038.1:0-11606 GCA_964658235.1 uncultured Acetobacteraceae bacterium
CGCCCCATGGATAAAAGTTTTTTGCTTCTTTTTTTCAAAAAAGAAGGCCTTCCTCCGACTCGCCCCCCCGCGCCATGTGCACCCCATGAGCCGCTCCGTCCTCTTCGACACCGAGACCACCGGCCTGGACCCCGCCACCGGCGATCGCATCATCGAAATCGCGGCCATCGAGCTGATCCGGGACCTGCCGACAAACCGCCACTTCCACCGGCTAATCGATCCGGAACGCGACGTGCCGGAGGAGGCCACGCGCGTACACGGCTATGCGCGCGGCCATTTACTGGGCCAGCCGCGCTTCGCGGACATCGTGGACGACCTGCTGGAGTTCTTCGGCGATTCGCCGTTGGTCGCGCATAACGCGGCCTTCGACTTCGGCTTCGTGAATGCGGAACTGGCGCGCCTGTCCCTGCCGCCGTTGCAGTCCGGCCGGATGATAGACACGCTGGCGCTGGCCAAGGCGCGTTTTCCGGGCATGCCGAACAGCCTCAACGCGCTGTGCAACCGCTTCGCAATCGACCTCTCCGAGAGGACGACACACAACGCTCTGCTGGACTGCCGGCTGCTGGCGGATGTGTATGTGGAGCTCACGGGCGGGCGCCAGCGCGGTCTTGTGCTGGCCGGCGCCGCGCAGGTGGAGCAGGTCTATACCTACGCGCGGGCGGCAGATCGCACGCCGCGGGCGGTCGTGGTGAACGCCGAACAGATCGCAGCTCATGCGGCGTTTATCGGGCGGTTGAAGGATGCGGTCAGGCAGAGGCAAGACAGCGCTTCTTTTTGAAAAAAGAAGCAAAAACTTTTATCGCTGGCGCTGCCGGTGGCTGCCGGGCATGACTTGGCAGCACTTACACTGTGTTCGGTGGAGAATTTTGTATGGCTGACTTACCTCGATCAACGCCGGCCGCGCCGTCTACGGCAGAAGGCTTTCTGGCAGACCGGATGAGCTTTTGGGCATCAGCCACCAGGTTCAGCACCCGCGTTGTCGTGGCGCTGGTGGTGCTGCTGCTGCTGCTGTGGTGGTTCCTGGTCTAGGGAACGGCGTGGCGCGCCGGGCAGCCCCAGCGCGCCAGACTGTTAATGCCGGCTGTCAGCTGCGTTCGTAACCGCGTGGCCCGCTGTCGACACGTCCTGGCCAGCACCGGCCACGGTGTTGCAGGCGCTGAGCACCGTGGCTGTGCCAAGCAGCAGAACAGCGGCGAAAGCGGCATTGAGCAAACGCGTCATGGTTGATCTCTCCTGAAAAGTGCCGGACCCGCGTCCAGCCGGTCGAGATAACGTAACGGACGCGTGTTGGTTCACCTTCCAGCGAGCGGCAGTGGGCGTGTTGATTCAGTGCAACAGGACGACTCGCCACCGTCCTTGTGGCTTGGCAAATCTAGGCGCGGTTGCTTGCTCTGAGGTGCTCGAGGCAGGCCTCCCGGCCGGCCATGCACCCGCCAGCCAGCCACCAGGCGCGCACGCGCCGCAACGCATCACCCACTTCCGGTCCTGGCGGGACACCCGACGCCACCACGTCACGCCCTTCCAGGGGAAAATTGGGAGGCGGTATCGCTGCCAGGCGGCCAGCCAAGGCGCCGCGGCCGGTGAGCCAGGCGCGGCCAATCAGGATGTCGGCCGGCTCGCTTGCTAGTCTGCGGCGAAGCGCGTCGTCGTCATCGGATAGTCCAGGCGCCTCGCCTGTTGTGTAGGCAACGAGCGTGTCCCGTTCCTTTGCGGAGAAGCGGAGACGGTCGGCCACCGCGTGCGCATTGCCTGTCAGCAGGGCAGCCAGCCGCAAAATGGGATCCGCTGGCGCACCGGACGCGATCATGCGCGCGAGGCGCAAGGTATCGGTAGCATCCGGCAGCACCGCCGCCAGCACACCCAGCCGTTGCATGAGCGCCACCGCCGGCATGGCTTCAGGCACCGCAAGGATCGCGCGCAGTTCGGACCAGACGCGCTCCGCGGAAAGGCGGGCAAGGCCGGAAGTGGCCGCGGCGATTGCCGCGGTCGCATCCTGGTCCGGCGACCCCTCGCCATAGCGCGCGTAAAACCGGAAGAAGCGCAGGATGCGCAGATAATCCTCGGCAATCCGCGTGGCGGCGTCACCCACAAATCGGACACGGCCGGCTTGCAGGTCCTTCGCGCCTTCGAACGGATCATGCAGCACACCGGCCTGATCCAGGGACATGGCATTGAACGTGAAATCGCGCCGTGCCGCGTCCTCCTGAAAATCATCGGTCCAGGCCACCTCGGCATGGCGGCCGTCCGTGGCCTCGTCCCGCCGCAGCGTGGTGATCTCGAAGGCCCGTCCCTGGCTGATGGCGGTCAGCGTCCCGTGCGCAAGGCCGGTGGGGATCACGCGCAGGCCGGCGGCCTGCAGCGCGGCCAGGCCGCGGTCAGGCGGGTCCGGCGTGGCGATGTCGATATCCACCACCGGACGGCCGGCAAGCGTATCCCGCACGCAGCCGCCAACAAGGCGTGCGCGTGGCAAGGCCGCGAGGATGGGCGCCAGCGCAGGGTCGGCCAGCAAGACGGCGAATGGCGTCATCCAGGGTGGCCGGGGACAATCCTGGTGCCGCTGAGATGGGCTGGCTCGTAATGCCCGGTAAAGCCGCGGTCGGCCCCGAGCCAGAGGAGCGACCCGCCAAGACCGGCAAGCAGGAGCAGCGCCACCAGGATGCCGCGGCGTGACAGACCGCGGACGCCGGAGAGCCAGGCGATGGCGAGGCCGGCGGGGATCAGGAGGAGGGCGAGGTCGGCGTAGCGCATGAGTAAGGTAAGGAAGCGCTTCTTTTTGAAAAAAGAAGCAAAAACTTTTTTCTATTTGCGCGCGTAAACCGGAAAGAACCGCGACAGCACTGACAAAAGTTTTTTGCTTCTTTTTTTCAAAAAAGAAGGCCTTGCCTTACGGCGCCGTCCGCTCCGCTTCCAGACGCTGCCCATCAACCTGACCCGAAATACGCGCCACGGCATCCGTTGCGCGATCCTGCCACGCGATCGTCAGCGCGCCCGTATGCCCGGCGGCTTCTACCGTGATGTCCGCCCGTATCCGGCCGTCCGACTGGTTCCAGCCAATGATGCCAGAGACCGCCGCGTCTTTGGTCCAGCGCAGATGGTCCAAGTGGAAGACATAGCCGAGACGGTCGGATGCGAGCGTGAAGCGTCCGCCATGCAGCCCGGCGCCGGTGCCCGCAGTGCCGACGTAATAACGCGCTATTACGTCGCCAACAGTCTCCGCAGCCGCGGCCGCCAGGCTGAGCGCGTCCGGGACCGCCGTGTTGCCGGACGTGGCCGTGGCCGGCGGCATATCGCGCCACGATGCGGCGAAGTCCGGCACGGTGCGAATGGGGCGGATGTGCAACGCGCAGGTGGTGTCGCCCGGGTCGCCTCCGGTGGTGATGAAGGCCAGCACCACGGGCCCCACGCAGCCGCCCAGATCGGCGCCGTTGGGCGTGACGAAAACGCCGCCGTCGCCGATGGCGGTTTCATGGCCGGTGTTGCGCACCACCACGAACCAGGCTTGCGGGAACAACGCGGTTGTCTGCGCCGCCTCGCGCGGGGACGTGACCGTATCGAGCTCGCCCGCCAGCACCAGCACCGGGATTTTCGGGAATTTGGCGTCCGCGGGGACTGGGAAGCCGGGCGTGGCTCCCTCAGGGGCAGGCGGCCACACGATGCAGGTGCTGAGTGCCTCCGGGTTTGCCGGCGCGGCCAATGCGTCAGCCAAGGTAAAGGGCGCGTAGATCGTGGGGTCCTGGCTTTGCTTGGCGGCGATGGCCGCGGCGAACTGGCGGCGGCGATCCGCGTCCGGCGAGCGCATATCGAACAGCGTATGGTAGTCCTGGCACATCACCGCCGTGGCGAGGCCGGTGCTGAATTGGTTTGCCGGGCCGCCGCCGGCGGATGCATCCTCGGCTTCGGCCACCAGCCGCAGCAAAGGGGCGGGATCATTGCGGGACATCCAGGCGCGGCCGGCGGCATCAATGTCCCGGTAGGCCACCAGGTTGTTGCCGACATTATAAATGACCAGGAACAGGGACGCCGGATTGGCGGTGACGTGACGGAGCGTGCCGTCCGCGCCGGGCGCTGAACCACTCACCGGGGCGGCCCGCAGGCTTGCCAGCAGATCGTCAAACCTCGCGGTAATGCTTGGGCCCTGACTGCGGCAGGCAGCGGAGCGCGCGCAGACACGCTCCATGGCAATCGCGCCGTTGCGGATCTCGGTGGCGAAATAGGGCGTGCCACCCAGCACGGGATACGCGCTGTCCAGCACCATGGTCCGGAGGAGGTCCGGATGGCGGGACGCAAAGACCTGGCCGAAGAAGGTGCCGTAGCTGTCGCCATAATAATCCACAGCGCCGGTCTGCAGCGCCGCGAGCACCGCCGCGACATCGTCCGCCGCCTCGTCCGATCCAAACAGCCACGCGCGGCGGCCAAGCTGGTAGCCGCAGGCGCGGACGGCAGCCGGCCCGGGAAAGCGCGCTTGCTGAAGCTGCTTGCAGTCGATGGCGCCTGACCGGCCAGTGCCTCTCTTGTCGATCAGCAATATGTCCCGCCGCGTGCGCAGCGGCGTGAACAGGCGGACATACCCGTCCCGCGAGCCTGTTGTGGAATAACCGGGCCCACCTTCCTCAGCGAGGATGGTGCCCAGTGGCGGCTGGGACTTGTCCGTATGCGGGTAGAATTCGAAGCCCACGGTAAGGCTGCCCATGACGCGGCCTGAGCTGTCGAGAGGACGGCGGATGGTGCCGCAGTAGCCATCATATTGTGAAATGCAGCGGGTTAGCGTGAGAGAGCCGACGGTGATCGTCTGCGCGCCGGCTGGACCTGCAAGCAGCAGCAAGACCGCCACAAGGATGCGCTTTGAAAGGGCAGACATGAACCGGTGTTTAACCGTTGCAGCCATGATTTGGCAACGCGGCGCATCAGGGATGTACTTAAGCTGCTATGATCAAGAGTTTTTTGCTTCTTTTTTTCAAAAAAGAAGCGTTTCCTACCCGCCCTTTCACCAGGACCCAAGATGATCAAGATCCTGTATTTCGCCTGGCTGCGCGAGCGCACCGGGCGCGCCGATGAGCAACTCGAATTGCCTGCTGACATCCGTAGTGTCGGCGCGCTTGTCGCACTGCTCAGCGCGCGGGGACCGGCCTATGCGGATGCCTTCGCGGCACCCAACCGAGTGCGTGCCGCCGTGAACCAGATCTTCGCCAAGCCCGGTGATCCCATCCAGCCAGGCGATGAAGTTGCTTTCTTCCCACCGGTCACAGGCGGCTGACATGCGCATCGCGCGCGTCCAGGCCGCACCCTTCGACGTTGGATTGGAAACCGCATCACTCACAAGTGCGTGTCCCGAAGCAGGAGGGCTGGCAGCCTTCGTCGGCATCGTCCGCAGCACAAAGGCGGCGCCAATCACGGCCCTGACGCTCGAGCATTATCCGGCAATGACGCAGTCCCAGATTGAAAACATCGCCGCGACTGCTGCCGCGCGTTTCAACCTGCTCGGCTGTAGTGTCATTCACCGCTTCGGTACGTTGCAACCCGGTGAACCGATTGTGCTGGTTTTAACCGCGGCCCATCACCGCCGCGCTGCGTTGGACAGCTGCGCGTTTCTTATCGACTGGCTGAAAACCGATGCGCCGTTCTGGAAGAAAGAGCATTTTGCCGATGGCACCCAAGCGTGGGTGGCGGCGCGCGACGAGGATGCGCAGGCCGCAGAGGCGTGGCGCCCGGGCTGACGATTGACGTGCCAGCCCGGGCGTAGGGTTCAGGCGGCTCCTGACGCCGCATGCTCCTCGGCCGCGCCGCTCAGCGCCTCACCCAGCGCGCGCACCTTCTCACTGTTCTTGCCATCGGCCTTGCCGGCCAGCGTCACGGTTTCCTTGCCGAGCTTGGCGACCAGCTTGCGGATGGCCTCGCCGTCCAACTCCTTGGCGTGCAAATGTTTCTTGAGGGACTCGAGATCCTTCACGATCGTCTTGACCCCCGGCGCGTCCAGCTTCTCAAGCGTGGCTTCCCAGCCTTCGATGTTCTTGACCGCGGCGCTGACGGTCATGGACTTCACGCCGTCCTTGATGTGCTTGATGGTGGCATCGAATTGCGGCATTCGTTCGTCTCCTATAGTGGCGGCTTATTGCCGTCCGTCCGATCTATCGGGCGCGCGGAGATCTGGTTGCGATTGCAAATTCGCTTGCTGTCTGCTTGACAGATTGCGGCTTACACAGGCTTTCCAAAACTAGGCCGGCGCCGCTAACCCGAGGCGGTCCAGGCTGGTCCCGCCTGCAAGCAACGTTGGGACCTGCAGCAGCAGCGCAGTGCCGAACACCACGCCGAGCATCACCAGCACGGCGCGGCCGGCCGTTATCCGCAGCGCATGGCGTGCGGCGAACCAGTGAAACCAGAGGAAATAGACTGCCAGCGCAGCCACCAGCAGTCGCACGGCCAGGTCGGTCGGCAAGCCAGCCGCCACCGCCAGTCTGGCCAGCGGCAAAGATGCGACAAGCGCGGCAGGCACCAGCCACTGGGCACAGTTGAGGACATTGGCGTAGTGCGCCCATCGTTCAGGAAACCGCCACAGCCTGCAAAAGCCGTCTGCAATCACAGCCGGCGCAAGCAGGTTGCAAATGGCAACCAGAAAGAACGTGACCGCCATCAGCGGCCGGCCGGTCCATGCAAGCAGTCCGCCCAGCACGATCAGCATGGCCAGCCAGGGTGCCAGGCTGGCCAGATAGGCCTCTCCGGTGGCACCGAACTGGGCAAAGCCAGCAGGACGGCCGGTGCCGATCAGCAGCAGGCCAAGGGCCAGGCGGCCGTTCGGGCGGACACGGCCAGTGCCGCGGCCAGGTGGCGAGTCGTCAGTCATGGGAGAAAATCCTGGAGGATGGCGGCGTAGATGTCGGTCAACGCGCGCAGGTCCGCCAGGGTCACGTGCTCATCGGTCTGATGCATGGTGGCGCCCACCAGCCCGAACTCAGCCACGGGCGCATAGCGGGCGATGAAACGGGCGTCCGATGTGCCGCCGCCCGTATCCAAAGTGGGTGTGCGTCCCGTGACGCGATGGATGATGGCTGCCAGGCGCGCGCCCAGATCGCCACCGGTCAGGAAGGCCTCCCCGCTGATGGCGATCCGCACGTCGGCGCCAGGCGCATGCCGGCTGACCACGCCGTGCAGCCACGCGGACAGGGTCGCCCCCGTGTGGCAATCGTTGAAGCGGATGTTGAGGCGGGCGCTGGCCTCCGCCGGGATCACGTTGGCCGCAGGGTTGCCGACATCGATTGAAGTGACCTGAAGTGAGGAGGGTTCGAAGGCGCCGTTCCCTTCATCCAGCCGATGCGCGGTCAATTCGGCCAGCGCGGCGACCAGCGGATGGATAGGATTGCGCGCGCGCTGCGGATACGCGACGTGGCCCTGCTGGCCCGGCACCGTGATGGTGGCGTTCAGGCTGCCCCGGCGCCCCGTTTTAACGATGTCGCCAATGGCCGCCGGATTGGTCGGTTCGCCGACGAGGCAGACATCCGGGATCTGGTCGTGCGCCGCCATCCAGTCCAGCACGCGCACCGTGCCGTCCAATGCCGGACCTTCCTCATCGCCGGTGATCAGCAAACTGATTGAGCCGGCGGGCGGGCCGTGGCGGGCAGCGGCGGCTACGAAGGCGGCGATGGCACCCTTCATGTCGCAGGCGCCGCGGCCGTACAGCCGATCATCCTGAATGATGGCGCCGAAGGGGGGGTGGCGCCAGCCGGGGCCTGGGGGTACGACGTCCGTATGGCCGGCGAAGCAAAGATGCGGCGCAGCGGTGCCGATGCGGGCGAAAAGGTTTGGCGTGCTGCCGAAGGGGAGGTGGGTGACTTGAAAGCCGATGGCTTCAAGGTGGGAGGCCAGGATGGCTTGGGCGCCGTCGTCCCGCGGGGTGATGGAGGCGCAGCGTAGGAGGGCTTGGGCGAGGGGGATTGGGTCCACGCGGTGGGCATAGCAAGGAAGCGCTGTTTTTGGAAAAAAACAGACTTCCCGGCGCGACTCTATGAAGCCGGCGGCCGAGGGTGCATGTTGATCACCAGGTAGCGCCAGGCCGCGTCATCCTTGGCTGGCCAGCGCGCGCCTTCGATTGCGCTGCTGGCTGTCTGCCCGAAACCGTAGCCGACCGGATATTCCGCCATCACCACGATGTCCCGCGGCCTGCCGTCCGCATCCAGCCTGAAACGCACTCCCGCGCAGCCACTCACATGCTCGGCCATCGCCCTGGGCGGCATAGGCACGGTGGTGCCGGACACAGGATGGGGCAGGCGTTCGAACGGACCGGTGTTGGCGGGCGCGGTGCAGGGCGAGGGCACGTAAGACGGGCGCGGCGCCGGCTGGTAGGACGGGACAGCCACGCCGTTTGCCGCGAGCGTGCTGCTGGACGCCTGTTCGAGCACCACCGTGCGCTGCTCCTGGCAGGCGGCCAGAAGCAGGGCGATGCCGGCTGTCATGAAGATTTGGCGATACACGAAGCCCCCTTGAGTCTGGTCCTGCAACAATGTCGCAAGCCCCGCCGATTGCCAATGCGCTGCGGCTTTCGCTTAGACTCCCAAAGACACAACAAAGCGCGTTCCACGATGCGCGCGGTCCAGTTCCACGGTGGCGTGCAGCGTCTGAGCCATGGACCCCACAATCAGCGAGCCCAGGCCGCTGCCCTTGGGGGCTGCGTCCTGGTCCGGGTAGCCGACCCCATCATCTTCCACCACCAAACGCAGCCCGTCGCCATCGTTAAGGAGATGCACCCGGACCTTGCCGGGGTGGTCGGGCGGGTAGGCGTATTTCAGGGCGTTGGTGACGAGCTCGTTGACCATCAGGCCGATTGGCACGGCCTTGTCCGTGATCACACGAACCGGGTCCGAGATCAGCTCGATGCGGCGGGCGGCAGGCGGGGCGATGGCGCCTTGCGGATGCGTGGCGCGCTCGAGCTCGTCCAGCAGGCCGGCGAGATAGGCGTCCATTTCCACGAACTCCACATTGTCACCGGTGTACAGCCGGCGATGGACCATGGTGACAGCCTCCACGCGCTCGGCGGCCTGGCGCAGCATCAGGCGCGCGGCCGGATCGGCCACCCGGCGCGCCTGCATTTCGATCAAAGACGTGATCAGCTGGAGCGAGTTGGCGACGCGATGATTCACCTCCTTGAGCAGAATGGCCTGCTGGGCTGCCAAGGCAGCCAGCCGGTCGCGGCTGGCATGAACCTCCCGCTCTGCCGCATCGCGTTCGCGCCGAAGGCGGGCGCGGGTGATCTCCTGGGTGATGCTGGCGCCGAGCAGGTCGATGAAGGTGCCGTGGACGTCCTTGATCACGTAGTCCGCAGCGCCGCTTTTCAGCGCAGCGACCGCGATGCGCGGCTCTTCGGCACCGGTGACGAAGATGATGGGCGGCTGGCCGCCGAGCGCTGCGAAGGCGTCCAGCACCTCCAGCCCATCCTGGCCGGGCATATAGTGATCAAGCCCGATCGCATCGAACCGCGTGCCGGCAGCCTGCGCCAGGCCATCCGCGCCGCTTGTGGCCAGGCTGACTTTGAAGCCGGAACGCTGGAGGTGCCGCTGCACAAGGCGTGCGATCCCGGGATCATCGTCAATATAGAGCACATGAAGCCCTTCCGGCACGTCCGTCATTTCGTGCGGCGTTTCATCGGCCACAGCGAGGCCGTCAGGCCGGCTCGGGCACTTGCATGACGGTCAGGAACAAACCGAGCTGCCGGATGGCGCTGGCGAAGCCCTCATACTCCACCGGTTTCGTGATGTAGACGTTGCAGCCCAGATCGTAGCAGCGCTGGATCTCCGTCCGGTCATCGGTGGTGGTCAGGACGATGACAGGGGTGCGCTTCAGCACCGGGTCCGCCTTGATGCGGGCCAGGATATCCGTGCCGCTCATATCCGGCAGGTTCAGGTCCAGCAGGACAAGCATCGGGTCTGCCTTCGTGTGCTCGCCGCGGCCAAACAGATGCTCCAGCGCAGTGGTTCCATCGAGCATATGCGTGATCTGGTTCGCCACGCCGGCGCGGCGCACGTTCTTCTCGATCAGCCGGGCGTGGCCCGGGTCGTCCTCGATCAGCAGGATGGTCACAGCTACTGCATTCATTCCATCACCTCACCAGCATGCGCCTGCCCGGCGTTCGGGAGAAGGGGGGGAAGACGGACGACGAAGGTTGATCCCACACCCGCGGTGGACTCGCAAATGACCGTTCCACCCAGCCGGCGCAGCAATGCGCGGACATGCGCCAAGCCGATGCCCTCGCCCACGGTATCCTGCGGGCCGGCCCGGCGAAACAGCTCGAAGATCCGCTCCAGATCACGCGCGGCCACGCCGCGGCCGTTATCAGCCACTTCATAGCGCATCCAGGCGCCCTCCTGACGCCCAGACACCGTGATCATGCCGGGCCGGCCGGGCTGCAGATATTTGAGCGCGTTCTCCACCAGATTGGAAAAAACCTGTTCCACGGCCAGCCGGTCGGACACCAGCGGCGGAAGCTCCAGAAGCCTCACCTCCGCCCCGGCTGAATCGGCAATCTGGCGGACGCTGTCGGCGACATTCCCTAGCACGCTCGCCATGTCCAGGCGCTCCGGTGTCAGCACGCGGCGCCCCTCGCGTGACAGGCGGAGGATGGCAGTAATCAGCCGATCCATCTTTGCCGTGCTGGTCTGGATAAACCGGATTGCCTCGGGCAGATCTTGCTGGCTGGCTTCGCGGACATCGGCGGGCACCACGATGCCAGCGGGTTCGAGATGGTCGTTGACGAAGCGGTTCAGGCGAGCCGTGGCGTCCGTGAGTTCGCTTGTAAAGCCGATGATGTTGAGCAGCGGGGCGCGCAGGTCGTGACTGACGATATAGGCGAAACGCTGGATTTCACTGTTAGCGTCCGTCAGTTCAGCGGTCCGTTCGGCAACGCGCACTTCCAGGCGCTCCTGCCCGGCCTGCAAGGCCGCGTTGGCGCCCCGGAATGCTGCTTGGCTGCGATGCAGTGCCAGGACGGTCTTGCGCAAGCTGCGGACAACGAAAGCCACCAGCAGCACCAGGAGAACCAGCGCGCCTGCATCAACGGCAACGAGGAGACGCGCACCCTGCTCGCTACGCGCCAGGTCCGCAGCTACGGCATCCGCCTGGGACACCGCCAGGCGCGCGGCAATCGCCCGAGCAACCTGCATGTCCTGCCGTCCCCGGTCGGACTGGACGATCGACAACGCCTCCTCGTGGCGTCCTTCCTGCTGGAGACGCACGGTGCCCTGCAACTCAGCCATCTTGTCCAGAATCGCCGCCCGCCAGGGCGCCATGTCGGGGTTGCCGGACAAAGCCTCGCCCAACTGGTCCAGCATGCCTGGAATGCGCCGCTGTGCGTCGGTGAAGGGTGAGAGGTAATCCGCGCGGCCAGTCAGGAGAAAACCGCGCTGGCCGGTTTCTGCCGATATCACCGACTCCATCAAATCCACCAGCCGCACCGCCTGCGGCTTGGTCGACTGCCGCTGCGGCGCGGCCTCCGCTCAGGACATCACGGCGTTCTTCAATCACGGCGTGTCGTACGAAGTCGAGCGGCGCATTAAAACGGTGCATGGCGAGCGGCTCTTTCTGTTTCGCAACAAGTTCGTGCAGAGCGGCAGCGGCGTGGACGA